>PUKW01000315.1 GCA_003550665.1 Paracoccaceae bacterium
CCGGCCGCCTGCGCCCCGGCATAGATCGCCGCCATCGCCACGATCGCTGTCGTGGGGTCGAGAAGCAGCGAGAAGGGCAGCAGGATCGCCATGACATTGGCGTCGTTGAAGCCCGGAATCGCGCCCACGAAGAAGCCGAGGCAGAACCCGATCAGCAGAAAGAGGAGGGTATGTGCCTGGACCAGCGTTTGCAGGCCCATGAGCATCGCGGAGACATCATACATCGACGGGACCCTCTCACTTTGGCGGGCGTATCAGTAGGGCAGAAGGCCCGAGGGCACGTTGAAATCCATCAGCCGTGCGAGCAGGTGGAAGATGACCGCGCCGCTGAGTGCGCCGATGAGCGTGGGCACCGGGCGCAGGCCCGCAAGCAGGAAGGCCGCGACGAGAAACCCGGCATTGGAGAGGTCGAAGCCAAGCCGCGGAAAGGCGAGAAAATAGCCGACGCAGAGTCCCAGAAAGACCAGGCGCCGCCATTCGTCGCGGGCAAAATCCGTCACGATCGTCAGCGAGATATCCTCGTCGCGCGCATCGGAGTGCCGGGTGGCGAGGTAGTCCTTCACCGCGCGACCCACCACGATCACCAGCGCGCCGAGTATGAAGATCATCACCCCGTTGGGAACGCGCTGCGCGACCGATCGGGCCTCCTGGATATGCAGCCAGAAGAGCAGGGTGCCCACCAGAACGATGAGGGGGACGACAAGTTCACCGATCAGGGTTCGCAAGGTGGAGCTCCGCGTGCTTGGCGACTAATGTGCCGGGCTGCGCGCCCGGCACGGAAGCATGTCGTAAGGTGAGCGCCGGGCTCACATCTCGTCGAGATCGTCCTGCATCCCCGGCTGGAACTCTTCCAGCAGCTCCAGATACTCCGCGACGAACTTGTCGCATTCCTCCGGGCCCATGAAGCTGACGAAGGGGGTCAGACCCTGGTCTTCGGCCCCGGCGAGGAAGTCCTCGTGTTCGAGCGTCTCGCGGAAGCTGTCGATGAGCCGTTCGTAGCGGTCCGGGTGGTCCTCGGCCGACTGCGCCGAGATCTGCGCGGCATAGGGCTCGTAGAGGTCGGGCATGTCGAAGGGCAGGACCTCCGCGGCGGGCGGCGCATCCCACATCCCTTCGGTCGGGTCTTCCGGCCAGAAGATGCACAGCGCGCGGGTCAGGTCCATGACGTTGATCGCGGACCAGTAGGGCGCGACGCAGCAATCGACATGCCCGCCGGCCACGGCGTTGCGCGCATCCGACCCGCCATCGAACGGGACCACGCGGAACGGGATGCCCGAGCGCTCGCGCAGCGCCACGGTCGCGGCATGCGCGGCCGAAAGCGGGCTCGATACCGATGCGGTGAAGGGCTCGTCGGAGTCGGCCGCCGCGTCGAGGAACTCGTCGATGTTCTGATACGGCGAGTCCTCGGCAACCAACAGCACGTTCGGATCCTGGAAATAGGAGCCAATCCAGGCGATCTGGTCGAGGCTGAAGGAGTCCGGTTCCAGCACGGTCAGCCAGGCGGTGTGCGGCGCCGGCGTGAAGAGCACGGTGTGCGCATCATGCGTGCCGTCGCGCATCTGATCCTGCGCGATCAGGCTTCCCGCGCCCGGCGAATGGTCGAGCCTGAAGTCCTGAACGCCGAGAATGTCGGCCCACACCGGCGTGACCAGTCGAACGGAGCGATCAGTTCCGCCCCCAGGAGAGAAGGGAATGATCGCTTCCATCCGCCGCTCGGAGAAATCTTCCGCGCGAGCCCGCCTGGGCAGAACCGAACCCGCTCCGAGCGCGGCGCCGGCCGCAAGCGATGAGGTGAGGAACTTCCGGCGCGGTAGGTGCAGCTTTGACATTATCGACTCCCGTTGGCTTTACCGCCGGGTGGCCCCGGCGCGGCTTCTCGACTGACCCGAGCGATGCGGCCGCCCCCTATCACGCGCGGGATACGGCACCCCCGCACCGCACCGCCTCGCGGTACAGCCCGGACCTCGGGCAGACGACATGTGATTCAGCATCTAATGGCGCGCCATGTCAATAGTTGACAATTTGAGATATTCGCGGCAGAGATCTGCTGGCCTGTCGACAATCACTGTATCTGCGGAGCCCCCATGCCCGACACATTTGCCCGCGACCTTCGCGATTATGACAGCCTGTGCCGGGCTTTCCGGGCCGGCGACGACACGCCGAGCGCCGCCCTTGAGAATTATATCGAAGCCATCGAGGCCTCGGAAGACACGGTTCAGGCCTTCGCGCATCTTGACCTCGCCTCTGCTCGAAAAGCCGCCGCGCAGTCCACCGAACGCTACAAGAGCGGGCAGCCCCTGTCCTCGATCGACGGGCTCGTGATCGGGGTCAAGGACATCATCGAGACCGCGGATATGCCCACGGGCATGAACAACGACATCTTCACCGGGCACATGGCGCGCGCCGATGCCGCCTGTGTGCGCGCGGTGCGCGAGGGTGGCGCGGTGGTCATCGGCAAGACCGTGACGACCGAGTTCGCGATCGGCCGTTCGGGGCCCACCGTGAATCCCCACGACGTGGAGCGCACGCCGGGCGGGTCCTCCTCGGGCTCGGCGGCGGGGGTCGCGGCGGGGATGTTCGCGCTGGGCTTCGGGACGCAGACGCAGGGCTCGGTCATTCGGCCCGCCTCTTTCAACGGGGTGGTGGGCTACAAGCCCACGCTCAACGCGATGTCGACCGACGGCATCCACCCGCTCTCGCGCAGTCACGACCATCTCGGCATGCTGGCCTGCTGCATCGATACCGCCTGGCGGACCGCGCGCTGGATCAGCGAACAGGCGCCCGGGCAGGATGGCGACGGGCTCGGCGGGCCAGCCGATGGCCGACTGACTGCGGTGGCGCCCGCACGCATCGCGGTCGCGCGCACCCGGGGCTTCGAGGATCTCGATGCCGAAAGCGCGCAGGCCTTCGACGACACGCTGGCGCGGTTGCGCGACGCCGGGGTCGAGGTGGTGGAACCCGCCGACGATCCGCTCCTGGCGGGGTTGATCACTCGGCTCGACCGCATCGTCGACATATCCATCCGCATGGTCGCCTTCGACATGCGCTGGCCCTTCCGCGGCTACATGAAAATCGACGCCGAGGCGCTGGGTCCGCGCATCCACGAACTGATGAAGCTTTCCGAAGAGGTCACGCTCGACGAGTATCGCGAGATCCGCGCCGCGCGCGAGGACATGCGCAAGGCCGCGACCGAGCTGGGGCGCGGCTATGATGCCTTCGTGCTGCCGGCGGCCTCGGGGCCGGCACCGAAGGGTTTTACCTGGACTGGCGCGCGCACGATGCTGCTCTACTGGTCGTTCCTCGGCTTTCCGTGCTTCTCGCTGCCGGTGATGCGGTCCGACGGGATGCCCTTCGGGCTGCAATTCGCTGGCGTGGGCGGGGGGGATTTTCACCTCGCTCAGCGCGCGAAGTGGACCCTCGAGACCCTCAAGAAGGCCTGAGCCACCGGGACGCACCGCCGCGCGCGCCCGTGCAATACGCTCGCCACGAATACGCGGCTCGCCGCGCCCGGTCGCCGCCGCCGCAGGCGCGGTTCAGTCCCGCCAGGCGAGCAGGTCGAACAGGTGCCCGGCATCGGGGGCGTTTTCGAGCTTCCAGACGGTTTCGAACACCGCGGCGATGCGGTCCTCGTCGAGCAACCCGTCCGCGCAATCGCGGAACTTGGCCTCGAGCTCCGCATCCGAGAGCGGGTTGTCCGGCCCACCGCGGTAATTCTCATCGGCCCAGCGTTCGAACCGGCGGCCATCCGTCGTCTCCACCTCGATACGCGAGCGGATGCGATCCCACCCCATGTCCTCGATACCCTGATCGAACTGCGTCTCGATGCGCGCCTGCATCGCCTGGCAGGCGGTAGAGCTTACGAACTCATCGGTGAATTCGGCCTTGCCCGCACGGCCGGCCAGGATGATCGCGGCAAGCAGGAAGGCGAAGGAAAATTTGCCCTCGAGCTCGGTGCGCGCGATCCGAAAGCGGATCGGGCCAAGCACGTTCGTTCCCGCGAACAGCGTCACGCGGGCGATGTCGTCGGCGCTCAGACCCTCCTCGCGCATCAGGAAGCGCATCGCATCCATGCTCGGATGGGTCAGAACGCCAGACGGGTAGGGCTTGATCGACACGCCGGGGGTCACCATCGCATGCGGCGCGCCGAACCGCTCGCGCACCAGCTCGGGTTCGCCCCCCGGCCCGGCAATCGCGAGATACCCCCAGCGCCCGTCGAGCGCGGAGTCATTTGCCGAGAACCCCTCGCGCGCCAGGAGCGCGGCGGTGATGCCGTTCTCCGATGCGCGGCCGACATGAAAGGGCTTGCCCATCGAGCCGAAATTCGCCCGGACGCCGGCGGCCATGGAGGCGGCGAGGCCAAGCGCCCTTGCCGTGGCCTCCCGGTCCAGCCCCAGCATTGATGCCGCGGCGGCCGCGGCGGCGAAATGCCCGATCGTGCCCGAGGTGTGAAAGCCCCGCATGTAGTGATCGGGATTGATCGCCTCGGCGATCTTGCAGCCCACCTCGAAGCCCGCGCAGAAGGCGGTGAGGAAGCGCTTGCCGTCGACCGGAGCGCCGCTTTCGCGTGCCACCAGATCCGACAGCGTCAGGGCCGCGGTCAGCGGCGGCATGGTGGGATGCATCAGCAGCCCGTAGGGCCGGCCCGGCCCCTCGGCGAGCTGGGTGTCGTCCCAGTCCATCGCGTGCCCCGCCGTGCCGGTCCAGAGCGCGGACAGATGCGCGGGGAGCCGCCGCGCCGTGCCCACGCGCCGCGCCTGCGGGGCGCCGCCGATGCTTTCGATGTAGGAGTCGAGCGGGGCCATGCCGGGCTGCTCCGAGCCGCCGAGCGCCACGGCCAGCCCATCGAGCACGCAGCGCCGCGCGAGGGTCAGCACCTCGCCCGGAATATCCTCGAAGCGCAGCTCGGTCGCGAACCGCGCGGCTGCGTCGGTCAGCCCCGTCAGGTGCCCCCAGGGATCCGCGCTTGCCTTGCCGTTATCGCTGCTCATCGCGTGATCGCTCCCCTTGCATCTTCGTCGTTGCGGGCCTCGCGGCGGTGCTCGTGCCTTGTCATGATCCCACCTCCACGCGGGTGTCGCGCCAGGCATCCGTGTCCAGCGTCAGGCCCAGCCCGGGGCGGTCGGGAATGTCCAGCCATCCATCCACCGGCGCGGGCGCATCGGTGAACAGCGTCTCGCCCACCGCCACCATGCCCAGATGCCACTCGACGATCCAGCCATTCATCATGCCCGCCAGCAGGTGCATGTTGAACAGCGGCCAGCCCCCGCCATTGGCGATCGGCAGGTTGTAGGCCTGTGCCAGATGCGCGGCCTTGCGCGCCTCGGTGTAGCCACCGCAGTAAGTGACATTGGGCTGCAGGATGTCGACGGCCTGATGGTCGATGAACTCGCGCAGCCGCCAGCGGTGCCCCTCCATCTGGCCCGCGGCCAGCGGAATCCGGGTGTCGCGGCGCAGATCGGCCAGCGCGCGGGCGTCATTCTGGGTCAGCGGCTCCTCGAACCAGGTGATCCGGCAGTCCTCGATCTCGCGGCACAGATGCTTCGCCTCGACCGGGTTGAACAGGTAGTTGGCGTCGATCATGATGTCGATGTCGGGGCCAACCGCATCGCGTATCGCGCGGACCCGGCGCGCATCCTCGCGCCAGCCGCCCGCGTCGACGGCCACCACCGATTTCAGCGCCGTGTAGCCGTTCGCGACATGCAGCTTTGCCGCTTCGCCGAGCTGATCGATGTTGTATTGCGGAAAGCCGAAGGTGCAATAGGCCGGGACCCGCTCGCGCGCGTTGCCCAGAAGCTGCGCCACCGAACGGCCCGCGGCCTTGCCCATGATGTCCCAAAGCGCGATGTCGAGACACGACAGCGCCATCGAGATCGTGCCCGTCATGGCGCGCGGGTTCAGCGACTGCCAGACGCGCTGATGGATCTTCTCGATATCGCGGACATCCATGTCGCGCACAGCCGGCAGGACATGTCGCTCCAATGCGACGATCACCGACTGCGCGAGGAAATGACCCGTCAGGCCGTAGCCGACGATGCCATCATCCGTCTCGACCTGGCAGAAGACGAAATGCTTCTGCTCCTCGCGGCCATATCCCTCCACGCGCCCCTCGAGAAGCGGGATTTCGATCGAGAAGCCATGCAGGCTCGCGCGGATATCCTTGATGATCATGGCCTCGCTCCTCACTCCGGGCAGAACGCGTTTGAAATCCCGGTCGCCATATTGTAGACAATTTACATCCTAGAGAACCTATGGAGGCGAGATTGTCAATGACCGCGCAGGATACCGCGACCGCCGCTTCCACACTGATGACCGGTTTGCGCCACCGACGCGTGACCACGCGCGGGGCCGAGATCAACGTCGCTGTCGGGGGCGAGGGGCCGCCGCTGCTGCTGCTGCACGGCAATCCGCTCACGCATGTGAGCTGGCACAAGGTCGCCCCGGATCTGGCGCGGCAGTTCACCGTGGTCGCGCCCGATCTTCGGGGCTACGGCGACAGCTCCAAGCCCGAGGGCGGCGCCGATCATTCCGCCTACAGCTTCCGCGCCATGGGCGAGGACAATTTCGACCTGATGGATCAGCTCGGATTCGACCGCTTCATGGTCGCGGGGCATGACCGCGGCGCGCGCGTCGGGTTCCGGATGGCGCTGGACCGCCCCGAGCGGATCGCGCGGTTCGCGTCACTCGACATCGTGCCCACGCATCACGTGCTGACCAATGTCAGCCTGGGCTGGGGGCTCGAGAGCTATCACTGGTTCTTCATGGCGCAGAAGGCGCCGTTCCCGGAGAAGCTCCTGTGCGCCGATCTCGACTATTACATTCGCTACAAGCTCAACAAGAAGGGCGTGGGGCTGAAGATCTTCGCCCCCGAGGCGATGGAGGAATACATCCGCTGCACCACGCCCGAGCAGATCCACGCCGTGTGCGAGGATTACCGCGCCACGGTCAGCGTCGATCTGGAAATGGACCGCGCCGATTACGGCAAGCGGCGTATCGCCTGCCCGACGCTGGTCATCTGGGGCTCGAACAGCCATTGCGGGCGCCATTTCCGCCCGCTCGACGCCTGGGGCGAATGGTGTGACGATCTGCGCGGTTTCGCGGTGCCCACGGGCCACTACCCGGCCGAGGAGCGGCCCGACCTGATTGGCACCGCGCTGCGGGAGTTCTTTCTCGGCCGCGAACCCGACGCGCCGCTGGACGAGGCCGCGCAATGAACCGCGTCGATGCCGCCGAGGCGCGCGAGCGCCTGCACGCGGGCGGCGAGGTCGCGTTTCTCGATCTGCGCGAGGCCGGGCAGTTCGGGGAGGCGCACCCGCTTTTCGCCGTTCCCGCGCCCTACAGCCGGCTCGAGCTGGTCATCGGCGCGCTGGTCCCGCGTCTCGATGCGCCGATGCTGCTGATCGATGCCGGAGACGGCGTGGCCGAGCGCGGCGCGCGGCGCCTCGCGGCGCTTGGCTATCGTGATATCTCGATCGTCGATGGCGGCATTCGTGCCTGGGAGCGCGCCGGATTTCCGCTCTACAAGGGCGTCAACGTGCCCTCCAAGACCCTCGGGGAGCTGGCCGAAGAGATCTGGCACCCGCCGATGATCACCGCCGAGGAACTGGCGCAGTGGAAGGACGCGGGCCGGGCCTTCACCTTCTACGACACCCGCCCGCCGGCGGAGTATGCCAAGATGCGTGTGCCCGGTGCTGCCTGCCTTCCCAATGGGGAACTTGCACACAGGCTCGACGCCATCCCGGATGCGGAGCCGCTGGTCATCACCTGCGCCGGGCGCACACGCGGGATCATCGGCGCGATCGGCCTGCAGCTTCTGGGCGCCGGCGACCGCGTGCGCGCGCTCGAGAACGGCACGCAGGGCTGGGCGCTGGCGGGGCACGAGCTGGAGCGCGGCAACGAGGCCGGGACTTACCCCGATCTGACCCCCGCCGCGCAGGAGGCCTCGCGCAAGCGTGCAAGCACGCTGCAGGCGCGCCATGACATCCCCGAAATCGCGGCCGCCGATGTCGCCGCGATGCTCGACGCGCCGGAGCGGACCACGCATGTCTTCGATGTGCGCGCGCCCGAGGAGGCTGCGGCCGACCCCGTCCCCGTGGCGACCCATGCGCTGGGCGGCCAGCTCGTGCAATCGACGGATCAATGGGTCGGCACGCGGCGCAGCCGCATCATCCTGTGCTGCGACACCGGTCTGCGGTCGGCGCTTGCCGCCTTCTGGTTGCGTCAGCTCGGCTATGAGGTGTTCGTCGCACCGATCGACGCGGCGCTGCGCACGCTGGCGTCGCGTCGCAGTGTCGGGCCGAGCGCCGATTGTGGCGGGGCCGACATGATTTCGGCCAGGCGCGCGCTCAAGCGCCTGAACGAGGGCGCAAGGCTGATCGATCTGCGCCCCTCGCAGGCGTTTCGCGCCGGGCATGTGGCGGGCGCGGCCTGGGGCGTGCGCCCGCGGCTGGACCGGATCGCGGCGCATATCGGCGCCAACCGCGAGGCGATACTGGTGGCCGAGACGCCGGGAATGGCGCAGATTGCCGCGCTTGATCTGCGCGAGGCGGGGCTGCGGCGTCTTTCGGTCGTCGAGGGCGGCCAGGCGGCGCTCGTCCGCGAGGGGGCGGCGATCGAGGCGAGCCCGTCCGATCCCCCGGACAAGGACGCGATCGACTTCCTGTTCTTCGTCCATGATCGCCATGACGGCAATCTCGAGTCCTCGCGCCGGTATCTGGCGTGGGAGACGGGTCTGGTAAAGCAGCTCGACGCCGCGGAGCGCGGCGAGTATCGGCTGATCGGCCCCGATGGGCCGGTCGCGCCGTAACGCCAACGGCGCGCCGGTGCGCGGGCGGCGATGATTTGCATCGCGCCCGCAGCACCCACCGCGTCAGCCCTGTTCGGGGATGCCGGCGGCCAGCGCCTTGCGGCGGCGCTTGGCCATCCACGACATGATCATCGACACCGCCAGCAGGGCGAAGATCACGAGCGCCCCGGGACGTTCCATTGCGTAGCCGATGAAATCGCCGCCGCTCACCTGGTTGGTGCGCAACAGGTTCTGCTCCAGCAGGCTGCCCAGGATCAGCCCGACCACCGCGGCGGCCACCGGGTAGCCATAGCGCACCATGGCCCAGCCCAGGATCGAGAACACGAGCAGCGTAATCGGCCCCGCCGCGCTCCCCTCGATGGCGTAGGAGCCGAAGGTGGCGACGACGAGGACGCTGGGTATCAGGAAGCGCAGCGGCACCCGCACGACGTATCCCGCCAGATAGACGAACCCCAGCCCGAGCCCCAGCAGCAGGACCGCCTGGGCAAAATTGGCGAAGATGATCGCGTAGACGATATCCATGTTGTTGCCGATGAAGCTCGGCCCGCCGACGATGTTGTGCATCGCGAACGCCGCGAGCAGGATCGCCGTGGCGCCCCCGCCGGGAATGCCGAGCGCCAGCATCGTCGCCATCGCCCCGCCCTCGGATGAGGAATTGGCCGACTCCGCCGCGATCACCCCTTTCGGATTCCCGGTGCCGAAGGTGTCGCTGTCGGGCGCGTTGCGCTTGGTTTCGGAATACGACAGCAGGTTGGAGATCGACGAGCCCACACCGGGGATCGCGCCCACCAGCACGCCGATCCCGGCCCCACGCACGATGATCAGCGGGTACTGCAGCGCCAGCCGCAAGCCTCCGATGATTTTGCGGAAACTGATCTTGCGCGCCGACTCGTCCTCGATCAGGTAACTGGTGTTGATCATCGCGATGAGCTGGCTGGAAGCAAGCAGGCCCATCATCGCCGGAATGATCGGCACCCCGTCGAGCAGCCAGGGCACCCCCATCGTGCCGCGAATGTGGCCGGCCGTGTTCATCCCGACCGTGCCCAGCAAGACGCCGAACACCCCGGCGAGAATGCCGCGCGACCAGGATCGCCCGGCGAGAGAGCCCAGCAGCAGCATCCCCCAGACCGCCACCGCGAACAGCTCGAGCGGTCCCAGCCTGAGCACCACCCGCGACACCGGTGCGATCAGGAACAGCAGGAGCGAATAGGCGACCAGCGTGCCGATCACCGAGGCCGCCAGCGCGACGCCAAGCGCCTCGTTGTGACGCCCGGCGCGCGCCATGGGATAGCCGTCGAAGGTGGTCGCGACCGCCGAGGACGTCCCCGGAATGTTCATCAGGACCGCGGGAACCGATCCGCCGAAACCCGCTGCGGTGTAGATCGCGGTGAGGAAGATGATCGCGGGCAGGAAATCCATGTACATTGTCATCGGCAGAAAGATCGCCATCGCCATGGTGACGGAGATCCCCGGCATGGCGCCGAAGAACAGCCCGATCGCGAGCCCCGGGATGAGAAACAGCCACGCCTCGGGCGAAGAGGTCAGCAGCGCGAAAGCCTGGGAGATGTCAACGGTCTGGATCATGTGCGCGCCCTCACAGCAGGGTCAGCGGAAATGGAAACGGAATGATCGCGCCATAGCCGTAGATGAGAAATACAGTGAAGACGGCGCTGAACAGCAGGTTCACCCACCACCGCCGCTCGCCGCAGATCGCGATCGCCACGACCATGAAGGCGAAGGTCGCGACGTCGAAACCCACCACGTCGAGCGTGAGCACGAAGGCCGTGAAAGCGGCGATCAGCAGCGCCACCCGGGCCATCTCGGAAAAGGACTCGCGCTGCGGTTCCTCGCCCGCGGGCACATGGATGAAGCACTGCGGAAGCACCGCAATGACGAGCAGGAGCGCGAGAATGGCGGCGGGCTGGACGAGAAGAAGGTTGTTGGGCGAGAGCGACGTGGCGCGCGCATCGAGGAGATAGGCAATAACCGTTCCCGCGATAACCGCCAGAAGCGCCAGGTGGCCCCAGACGATCACGAGCTTGCCGGATTTCGTCGACATGATCGTGTCCTCCCCTGTCGTCGCGGCACCGCCCTCCAGAGAGCGGTGCCGCAAATCATGATATCGGTCGGCGGATCAGTTGCCGGCGAGCAGATCCACGTGCTGTTCCATGATCTCGGCGGTCTGGCGCAGCGCCGTGTTCGACTCGTCGGGCCCGCGCCAGTCGGTGGCGAGCTGCTGATCCTCGAGGGACTCGATTGTCTCGGACGCGGTCGAGGCGGCCTCCATCGCGTCGAGAAGGATCTGGTAGCGGTCGGGATGCGACTCGACGAAGGAGCTGTGCACTCCCCAGCCGCGCTGCGAGCCGAACACGAATTCCGCGTCATCGCCCGACACATCCGTGACCAGCGGCGTGTCCCATCCGTCGCGCGGCTCGGCCTCGAAGATCATCAGCGCGCGGATCTGGTCCGTCATCGGCAGGAAGCCCTGCCCGCCGACAAGCGCGATATCCACCACGCCGCCGGCTGCCGCATTCCGCGCCGGGCCGCCGCCGTCATAGGTCACCAGCCGCACATCGTCGCGTGGAATGCCGTGCGCGTCGAGCAGGAGCATCAGGTTCACAAGGTCCGCCGAGGCCGGCTGAATGCCGATCGAGAGGCTGTCGGGTTGGTCCTGCAGCCGCGCGATCACGTCCTCGATCGACTCCAGCTCCGAATCGGATGCCGTGGCGATCAGGGTGTAATCCTGCGACGGAAGATTGATCATGTGGAAATCGTCGAGGGTGAACTCTGCGTCCTGGATCAGGATGTTGAGCGGCACATAGGGCGCGACGGAGCTGCACAGCAGCGTGTAGCCGTCGTCGGGCTGCTGCAGGAAGAAGCTGTGCCCCAGAAGCGCGCCGGCGCCACCACGGTTGATGATGTTGAGAGGCTGGCCGAGCTGTTCTTGCAGGAACGGTGCGAAGGCGCGGGCGAGCCGGTCATTATAGCCGCCGGTGTCGAATGGCACCACCACGTTGAGCGGCTGATCGGGATAGCTGTCCTGCGCACGCAGGATCGAGGGCGACGCGACGGCCGCGGCTGCGACCCCGACGGATGTCATCCGCAGCATGTCGCGGCGTGAGAATCTGTTTGTCATTAACTCCTCCACTTGTCGCTGGGAATTCTTGCATGCGGCATTCGGATGCCGGCCGGGGCGCCCAGTCATCGCCATCCCACGAGCCTATGGTGTTGGAAAA
>PUKW01000266.1 GCA_003550665.1 Paracoccaceae bacterium
CGCTCATCGCACCTCCTCGCGGCCGGTGGCGGCCGCCCCTGCCGGGCGCAGTAGCGCGGCGGCAACCCCGATCGCAATGGCCTGCGGGTGCTTGCCGAGGGCCGGATCGCCGATCGGACAGGCAATGCGCGAAATCTGTGCATCCACATACCCGAGTGCCCGCAAGCGCTTGCGAAACCGCGTCCATTTCGTGGCCGAGCCGATCAGCCCCGCCGAGGCGAAGCCGTGCGCCAGCAGCCGGTGGCACAGCTCCAGGTCGATCGCGTGCGAATAGGTCAGGATCAGGTGCTCGGCCGCGGGCGGCGCATGGGCGACGAGATCGGGCGGGTTGACCGCCACCAGCCAGCGCACCCCCTCGGGCACCGCATCCGGAAAGCGCTCCGGCGCGGTGTCGACCCAGGTGATCGCGATGTCGGGCAGGGGGGCGAGCACATCGACGAGCGCGCGCCCCACATGCCCCGCCCCCCAGATCCACAGATCGCGCGCGGGTGCCGCGACCGGCTCGACGAGCCAGCCCTCGGTCAGGGTGAGCGCGACGGCATGGCCGCTGCGCGCGCGCGCCGCGAGCCGCTGCACCGAGAGCGGCGGCGTGGCGGCGGCGCCGTCGCCGACCGGGCGCGCGATGAGCGTCTCCGCCGCCACCCCTTCGAGCCGCGCCGCGTCCCAGGTTTCCGTGGCCAGCGTGACCGCCCCGCCGCAGCACTGCCCCATCGCCGGGCCGAGCGGCACGCGCTCCACCCGCGCCGCCGGCCCGTGCGCGAGCATCGCCCGCGCGCGCCGCGCCGCCTCCCATTCGAGCGCGCCGCCGCCGATGGTGCCGGACTGGCCCTGCTCCCAGACCAGCATCGCCGCCCCCGCCTCGCGCGGGGCCGAGCCCTCATGCCGGGCGATCACGACGCGCGCGACGCGGCCATGCGCCGCCACCGCCGCGCGCAGGGGCTCGAACGCGAAGCTCATCCCGCCTCCCGCTGGCGCGCGACGGCGCCGAGCACGCGCTCGGGCGTCGCCGGCGCGTCGAGCGCGACGTAGCGGTGGCCGTCGCCGCAGGCCGCGACGGCATCCGACAGCGCCATGAGCACCGAGATGGCCAGCATCAGCGGCGGCTCGCCCACCGCTTTGGAGCGGCGGATGGTCGCCTTGGGATTGGGCGCGTCCCACAGCCGGACATTGAACACCGGCGGGCGATCCGAGGCGGCGGGGATCTTGTAGGTCGAGGGCGCATGGGTGCGCAGCCGGCCCGCATCGTCCCACACCAGCTCCTCGCTGGTCAGCCAGCCCGCGCCCTGCACATAGCCGCCCTCGATCTGGCCGATGTCGAGCGCCGGGTTGAGCGAGCTGCCGCAGTCATGGACGATGTCGGTGCGCAGGATGCGGTGCTCGCCGGTCAGCGTGTCGATGGCGACCTCGGTGATCGCCGCGCCATGGGCGAAGTAGTAGAAGGGCTGCCCGCGCCCCGCCTTGCGGTCCCAGTTGATCTCGGGCGTGCGGTAGAAGCCGGTGGCCGACAGGCTGACGCGCGCCTGATGCGCCTTTGCCGCGACCTCGGCGAAGCTGTAATCGGCGCCCGCGACGCGCACCCGCCCGCCCTCGAAGCTGACCGCGCCGGGCTCGGTCTGATGCTCCTCGGCAATGAGCTCGGCCATGCGCGCGCGGATCGTCTCGCAGGCCGCCTGCACCGCCATGCCGTTGAGATCGGAGCCCGACGACGCCGCCGTCGCGGAGGTGTTGGGCACCTTGCCGGTATCCGTGGCGGTGATCTTGACGGCGGCCGTGTCGAGCCCGAAGGCGTCGGCGGCGACCTGCGCGACCTTCTGGAACAGGCCCTGGCCCATCTCGGTGCCGCCGTGATTCATGTGCACCGAGCCGTCCTGGTAGACATGCACGAGCGCGCCGGCCTGGTTGAGATGCGTCAGCGTGAAGGAGATGCCGAACTTCACCGGGGTGAGCGCGATGCCGCGCTTGAGCACCGGGCTGGCGGCATTGAAGCGCGCGATCTCGGCGCGGCGGGCGTCGTAGCCGCCCTCTTCGCGCAGCGCCTCGACCATCTCGGGCAGGATGAAGCCCTCGACCTGCTGGCCGTAGAAGGTCGTCTCGCGGCCAGGGCCGTAGAAATTCGCGCGCCGCACCTCGAGCGGGTCGCGCCCGAGTGCGTGCGCGATATGGTCCATCACCCGCTCGATCCCGACCATCCCCTGCGGCCCGCCAAAGCCGCGAAACGCGGTCGCACTCTGGGTGTGGGTGCGCAGGCGGTGGCTGATGATGCGCGCGCATGGCAGGAAATAGGCGTTGTCGGCGTGCAGCATCGCGCGGTCGCAGACCGGCAGCGAGAGATCCTGCGACCAGCCGCAGCGCGCGAACTGCTCGAACTCGATCCCCGCGATGCGCCCCTCGGCGTCGACCCCGGCGCGGTAGCGGATGCGGAAATCGTGGCGCTTGCCGGTGATCACGAAGTCGTCGTCGCGGTCATAGCGCATCTTGCAGGGCCGCCCGGTCGCCTGCGCGGCCACCGCGCAGGCCACGGCGAGCGCGTTGCCCTGGCTTTCCTTGCCGCCGAAGCCGCCGCCCATGCGCC
>PUKW01000176.1 GCA_003550665.1 Paracoccaceae bacterium
CGCAGCAACGGCCACCGGAGCACGGTTGTCGTTGGCAACTGTACTTTTCGGACCGATAACGGTGGTACCTCACCGGGCGAAAGCTACACCTTTACACGTTCGTCGATCCTGTTTCGGCCCCGCGATCCCCCAACGACGGGATTTCTGGTGGAGCCGCCGGGTACCGCCCCCGGGTCCGATCCGCTTATTACGTGCGCGTTTATCGCCATAGTCCCGAGGGACACACCAAAGATACGAAGCCGGCCGCAGCCTTTCAAGGGGTCTTGCACGGGGCCGGTCACCCGCTAGGGTGCGCGCGAACGCCAGAAGGAGAGATCATGACGCGGCTGGATGTCGAGTTTGCGCGCGCGCAGTTTCCCGCCTTCGCAGAGCCGTCGCTCGACGGGCAGGCCTTCTTCGAGAATGCCGGGGGCTCCTATACCTGCGCGCCGGTGATCGACCGGCTCACGCGGTTCTACCGCACCCGCAAGGTGCAGCCCTACGGCGTCTACCCGGCCTCGCAGGCGGCGGGCGCGGAGATGGACGAGGCGCGCGACCGGCTCGCCGCGATGCTCGGCGTGGCGAGCGACGAGCTCAGCTTCGGCCCCTCCACCACGGCCAACACCTATGTGCTCGCGCAGGCGTTCGGCGAATGGCTCGGGCCGGGTGACGCGATCGTGGTGACCGATCAGGACCACGAGGCCAATTCCGGCCCCTGGCGCAAGCTCGCCGATGCGGGCATCGAGATCCGCGAATGGTGCATCGACCCCGACAGCGGGATGCTCGATCCGGCCGATCTCGCGCGGCTGCTCGACGATCGGGTGCGGCTTGTCTGCTTTCCGCATGTCTCCAACATCGTCGGGGCGGTCAATCCGGTGGCCGAGGTCACGGTGATGGCGCATGACGCCGGTGCGGTGGTGTGCGTTGACGGGGTCTCCTATGCGCCGCACGGCTTTCCCGATGTCGGCGCGACGGGGGCGGATATCTACCTGTTTTCGGCCTACAAGACCTTCGGGCCGCATCAGGGGCTGATGGTGATGCGCCGCGCGCTGGGCGAGAGGCTCCCCGGCCAGGCGCATTTCTTCAACCAGGACGTGCTCTACAAGCGCTTCACCCCGGCCGGGCCGGATCACGCCCAGATCGCGGCCTGCGCGGGCATGGCCGACTATATCGATGCGCTGCACGATCATCACTTCGCCTCCGAGCCCGACCCGGCCGCGCGGGCTCGCGCCGTTCATGACCTGATGCGCGATCACGAGACGCGCCTGCTCGCGCCACTTCTCGAGCATCTGCGGGCGCGCAACGATGTGCGCCTGATCGGGCCGGACCGGGCCGAGGCGCGCGCGCCGACCGTGGCGCTGGGGTGCGCGCGGCCCGGGAGGGAACTTGCCGCGGCGCTCGCAGAGGACGGCATCAACGCCGGCGGCGGTGATTTCTATGCCCGCCGCGCGCTCTCCGCGCTCGGCATCGACCCGGCACATGGCGCGCTTCGGCTGAGTTTCGTGCATTACACGACCGAGGACGAGGTTGATCGGCTGCGCGCGGCGCTAGATCGCGCCTTGAGTGCATAGCCGCGCAAGAGACCGATGAGCGAGACCTCCCCCATCCTGTGCTGGCTGCGGCGCGATCTGCGGCTGGCCGACAATCCGCTGCTGCACACCGCCGCCGAAAGCGGCCGGCCGGTGATCCCGGTCTTTATCCATGACGAGGTGGTCGAGGCGCTCGGCACGGCGCCGAAATGGCGAGTAGGGCGCGGACTCGCGGTACTCGCGGATGCGCTTGAGGGGATCGGATCGCGGCTCGTCATGCGCCGGGGGCCGGCGCTCGGGGTGCTGCGCGCGCTGATCGCCGAGAGTGGTGCGGGCGCGGTCTGGTGGGGGCGGCAATACGACCCGGCCGCGATCGCGCGCGACCGCGACGTGAAGGCGGCGCTGAAGGCCGACGGGATCGATGCGCGCAGCTTCGCGGGCCATCTGCTGCACGAGCCCTGGACCGTCGAGACGGGGCAGGGTGGATATTACAAGGTCTACACGCCGTTCTGGCGCGCCGTGAAGGACCGCGACGTTCCCGCGCCGGAGCCGGCCCCCGCGCGGCTTCCCGCGCCGGAACGGTGGCCTGACAGCGATGCGCTGGCGGATTGGCGCTTGGGGGCGGCGATGGATCGCGGCGCGCCGGTGGTCGGCACATACGCCCGCGTGGGCGAGGCGGCGGCGCGCGATCGGCTCGACAGCTTCATTTGCGGGCGCGTCGCGCGCTACAAGGCACGTCGCGACATGCTCGCCGAGGATGCGACCTCGAACCTGTCGGAGCATCTGACCCTGGGCGAGATCGGCGCGCGCACGGTCTGGCGTGCGGCGATGGCGGCGCGGGCCGACGGCGCTGCGGGCGCCGAGACCTTCGCGCAGGAACTCGTCTGGCGCGACTTTGCCTGGCATCTGGCCTGGCACACCCCGCATATCACCGAACGCAACTGGCGCAGCGAATGGGCGGATTTCCCCTGGCGCGACGACAATGCCGACGCCGAGCGCTGGCGGCAGGGCCGCACCGGCGTCGCCGTGGTGGATGCCGCGATGCGCGAGATGTATGTCAC
>PUKW01000225.1 GCA_003550665.1 Paracoccaceae bacterium
ATCGACCGCTTCGTCTGCGACGTCAAGGAAAGCCAGTTCGGCGACGGGCTGCATGTCTGGGGCCGCGCGCCGGGGGCGGACGGGCTCGCGGATGCCGCGCCCGCCGTCGCCGCCGAGCGCGCCGCGCTGCCCGCGGCGCTGGCCGGGCAGCGCATCGCGCCCGGCCCGTCCGGCTCGCCCTGGCGGGGGCGGCGCGACGTTCTGCCCACGGGGCGCAATCTCTTCGCCACCGATCCGCGATCCGTGCCCACCCGCGCCGCCTATGCGCAGGGGGTGCGCCTTGCCGAGGATCTCGTGCGCCGGCACCTGCAGGATCACGGCGACTGGCCGCGCGGGCTCGTCGTCGATCTGTGGGGCTCGGCGACGATGCGCACGGCGGGGGAAGAATTCGCCATGGCGCTGCATCTCGTCGGCGCGCGGCCGGTCTGGGATGCGGGCTCCGAGCGGGTATCGGGTGTCGAGATCCTGCCCATCGCCGAGCTCGACCGCCCCCGCCTCGACGTCACGCTGCGCGTCTCAGGCCTGTTTCGCGACGTCTTCCCGACGCTGTCGCAGCTCTTCGGTCAGGCGGTGCGCGCACTGGCCGATCGCGACGAGGCGGCGGACTGGAACCCCTATGCCGGGGCGGGCGCGCGCGTCTACGGCCCGGCGCCGGGCAGCTACGGGCTCGGCATGGGCGCCGCGCCGAGCGACTATACCGATGCCGGGCGCGCGGCCGCCGGCGAGGCCTGGCTCGCGGCGAGTTCCTGGGCGCTCGACGGGGCCGCGCCGGAACCCGACCGCGCCGGGATCGAGGCGCGGGTCGCCGGGGCGGAGGCCTTCGTGCATCTGCAGGACCTGCCCGAGACCGACCTGCTGCTCGCCGCCGACTATGCCGGGCACGAAGCGGGCTTTGCGGCGGCGCAGGCGCGGGTCGGGGGCAACGCCGCGCTCTATCATCTCGACAATACCGACCCGGCCGATCCGCGCACCCGCACCCTGCGCGAGGAGATCGCGCGCGTGGTGAGTGCGCGCGCGGCCAATCCGCACTGGGTCGCGGGGATGATGCGCCACGGCTATCGCGGCGGCGCGGAAATCGCCGCCACGCTCGAACACATGGCCGCGTTCGCGCATCTCGCCGGGGTCGTCGCGCCGCACCTGTTCGATGCGTATTTCGACGCGACGCTGGGCGATGACGATGTCACCGCGTTCCTCGCCGGGTCCAACCCCGAGGCGCTCGATGCGATGCGCGCGCGCTTTGCGGCGCTCGCGGCGGCGGGGTTGTGGCAGACGCGGCGCAACTCCATCGCGGCGGCGCTGCAGGGCGCGGCATGAGGCCCGCGGCGAAGGGATGGTGCCCCGGCGCGCATCGGCCGATGGAATCGGGCGACGGGCTGATCGTGCGGGTGCGCCCGCCGCTGGGCCGTCTCACGGCGGCGCAGGTGCAAGGGCTGTGCGCGGCGGCGCGGGAGCATGGCTCGGGCATTCTCGAACTCACGCGCCGCGCCAATATCCAGATCCGCGGCGTATCCTGGGCAGCGCACCCCGCGCTGCTCGATGCGCTCGACGCGCTCGGGCTGATCGACGCGCCGGCGACCGAGGCGCGGCGCAACATCCTCGTCGCCCCGCTCTGGCAGCCCGGCGACGCGACGGCGCGCATCGCGGCCGAGCTCGCCGCCCGGCTCGGCGAGTTGCCCGACCTGCCCGCGAAGTTCGGCTTCGCCGTCGATGCCGGCGCCGCACCGATGCTCGTCGCCGCCTCCGCCGACATCCGCATCGAGCGGGCCGCGGACGCCGCGCTCGTGCTGCGCGCGGACGGGGTGGCGGGGGGCATGCCGCTGCGACACGGCAGCGAAGTCACCGCCGCCATCGCGCTCGCGCATCGCTTCGCCGAGGCGGACGGCGCCGCATACAAGCGCATGGCCCGCCACCCGCGCGCCGCCGATCTCTGCCCGCCCGAGCGATCCCCCGCCGTGCCGCAGGCGCCGGTGATCCCCGGCATGAGCGCCCTCGGCCCCGCCATCGGCCTGCCGTTCGGCCAGATCGAGGCCGCCGCGCTCGCCGATCTTGTCGTCCGCTCCGGCGCGCAAGCGCTGCGGGTCACGCCGTGGCGCGTGGCGATCCTCGAACGTGGCACGCCGGTGGCCGATCCCTCGGTCCTCGCCGACCCGGCCGATCCGCTGCTGCGCACCGATGCCTGCCCGGGCAAGCCCTTCTGCCCCGCCGCCACGGTGGAGACGCGCGCGCTCGCACGCCGGCTCGCGCCCCATGTCGCCGGGCGGCTGCATGTCTCGGGCTGCGCCAAGGGCTGCGCGCGCCCGCGCGCGGCGGATGTCACGCTGACGGGGCGGGCGGGGCGGTTCGACCTGATCCGTGACGGCCATGCCTGGGACACGCCGGGGCGAAGCGGCCTGCGCCCGGCCGACCTCCTCGAGCCCGGAGCCCTCTGAATGCCCCACCGATACGAGACCGACGGCGCGGCGATCTATGCCGAGTCCTTCGCCACGATCCGCGCCGAGGCCGAACTCGACCGCTTCGATCCCGACGAGGAGCCCGTCGCCGTGCGCATGATCCATGCCGCCGGGATGG
>PUKW01000341.1 GCA_003550665.1 Paracoccaceae bacterium
ACAAAAATCATTTGTTTAAAATAAAATAAAACTCCTGCAATAGCAAACAAAGAAACTAAAATTGCTATATTAAAAGTTTCTGTAATATCTATATGAAAAAGATTTTCAGAAATAAATTCAGTTTCAGCTGAAACTGAAGGAAACATAATTAAAGCACCCATAATAATGAAAACAATACATAAAGCTTTAATATAGTGTTCCATTTGTAAAGGGATAACTTTATAACCCATTGTTTTAACATAATCAACAGCTTCTTCTGAAAGTATAGCTTCTCTACCATTTATAATTTTTCCGGAGTGTGCAGATCGTTTTAAATTTTTTTTTCTTTCTTTCATTTTATGTAAAGGGGATAATATCTTTAATTATGATAACAATACTCCAAATTAATGCAACAATCATTATTATAACAATAGGTGTTAAAATTAAATCAGGAATTAAACTTAATGAAACTAAAGCATTAACTAAATATTCCTTTGCTGTTTCAGATCCTAATAAAAACCAACTAATAATATTTATTGTTCTTTCTCCCAATAAAGGTAAATTAAAAGTCCAACCATCCTCAATTAATTCAATAAAACCGGTTAAAATTCCTTCAGGTTCATAAGTGTTTACATCAACAAAGGGCGACATCATCAAAGATAAAACCCCTCCTAAAATAAATATAAATGCTAATGTATAAAGCAAAGGTTTATATTCAGCCATTTTATTGTGTTCCTCCTGAACCACCCTTAAATCTTAAATAGGCCAATCCAATTAAACCCAATCCCAAAAAGATTAAAATTCCTGTTGGAATATAACCAATTACAGCAAAGAACATAAACAAGATCGCATTAAGGAATAATGTTATATAAACTATTGAAGGAGGTATCCCTCCTGTTTGAGAGTGTGCTATTGCAAATAAAAGAACCGTTAAAAGAATTAATGTTATTGAAACAAAAGCCATCTTTTGCATATTGCTTAAATTTGCAGGACTTGGAAAAAGATTTAAAAAACTATCAATAATACCCCCAAAAGTTCCCCCAATCGGAAGAGTAGGTGCAATAATTCCTTCTTCAATTTTAACATTAACTATTTGAGAAATACAACCTTCATCATTACAAGCATAAATTTGAAGTGTAAAACTATCATCTGCTGTTGTGCTATCTATTTTTAATAAATCTTTCATTAATGTCGTTTCTCCTAAAAATATAGTCGCTGTAAGATCTCCAAATTGATTAATTTTAGAAATTCCTTCTCCATAGTTTAAAGTTAATACATTATCAAGAACAATAAAAAAACTTTGTTCATGTGAAGGGTGCAATATTGAATATGTATTTGAAAAAAAATCTTTTAATCTTATTGACCATGTCTGATTATAATCCAAATAAACATCAGGTATTTGTTGAATGACTAAAGGAAGATTAACATCTTCTTGAACTTTAAATAAAAATGTATCTGAAGCTGTTCCATCATCATTAACAGCTGTAACTTCAACTATATATTCAGTTTCAAAAAATCCTGTTTCATATTGTAAAATACCCTCATTTGTTAAAGTTAATTTTAAATTTTCATTTCCATTTGAAAGTAAAGTAAAAGTTCCACTTTCATTTATTATATCGCTTCCAACTTTAACAACAAATCTCCCAACATCTTGATTTGTAAAATAATCATTTAAGTTTCTTGATCCTTGTGTGTTAAATTCTACAATTAAATTATCTAAATCTGCAACCTGTTGAGGTGCTGTTATAGGGACATCGGTAGTTTCAAATTCTAAAATGTTTCCACAAACTAATTCAGAATTATATTCAACACAAGCTCTAAATTCATATTCAGTTTCTGTTTGTAAATCAGAAAGAGAAGCTGTTTTTGTTCCTGTTGTTGTTTCTGAATTTTTAGTTGTGTTATACCATATTTCAGAAGGTTCTTCTTCAGGTGCTAAAGTTGTAAAAGTTAAAGTTGATCCTGAAATTGTTGTTGTTCCATAAGTAAATTTCGCTCTAAATTCATGTGTTGTATCAGCATTTAAATTTGTTAATCCATGTCCAAAACTTACAGATGAAGGTGCATTTTCTGTTGGTGTTGAAAGCCAACTCCCTCCTTGTTCTCTCCATTCAAACCAAATATCGCCTGAAGAAATATCTCCAATATCTAAATAACCTCTTATAATTGCTTCTGTATCTGTTATTTCTATTGCTGAAATAGTTGTTACAGAAGGATCATTAAAAACAGGTTCTTCATCATAAATATTAACATTAAAAGTTTCTGTCGTTATTCCATATTGATTATGTGCTCTTGCTGTAACTTGAATTTGGCCGTTATCCTCATAGCTGTCTATTTGAAATTGCCCTGCATCTGTTAAATAAATACTTGCTGAAGGTGAAAGTGAAGTTGTTCCTTCATTCCGATATAAATAATAAGTGCCGTCTAATATAGCTGAATATTTAGTTCCAAAAGATTCAACATTTTCAAAAAAGAAAGAAAAACTCCTTGAAGCATAATCATTCCATTCCATCTGAATATTTGGAATGGAATATCTTAATCTTGGAGGTTGTCCAACCCATATTTTAAAATCTCTTGATTGGCCTAAA
>PUKW01000041.1 GCA_003550665.1 Paracoccaceae bacterium
CTGCGCTCGGCCTCCGCGGCGCTGCGCGAGATGTTCTGCTGCACATAGGCCTGCAGCGACGCATCGAGCATGCGCTCGGCCTGCTCCGGGCTGGGGCCGGTCATCGTCAGGCGCAGGATGCCGGAGTCGCGCCCGCGCAGCTCGGCCGACAGGCCCGATCGCAGCCGGTTTGTCGCCGCGCGCTCGGAGACCTGGCGCAAGCTGAATTGCCGGCCGGCCGGCGCGGTGATCTCGCCCACGAGGATGCCGAACCCGGTCTCCGGGTCCTCGAGGAGCATGCCGGACTCGCCGTCGAGATGGCGCCCGTCGGGCAGCTCGAGGCGATATCCCGATTGCGTGGTCTCGAGCGACAGCCCCCGGCCCACCCATTCGGGCGGCACCTGGAATTCCTCGAGCGTGATCCCCTCGCCGGGGCGTACGAACGGCTCAAGATAGGGTGCCGCGCTGTCGTGGCGCAGCAGCCCCTCGAGCGGGTCCGGCAGCCAGTGTCGCTCGAGTATCGGGCCGAGGACCGGCGGTTGCGCGGGCTGGACGCTCCAGTCGAGGTTCAGATCGGCGACCGCCTGTGCGAGCACCATGCGCGACAACATCACCTCGATCTCACTCTGCGCCGAGGCGCTGGTTTCCACCATGTCGCGCATTCCCTCGGGCAGGGCGAGGCGGCCGCCACGGTCCTCGAGCTGCACGAGCGCGTCGGCCTGATAGGTGGGCGGTGTGCGTGCGAGATCGAACGCGCCCACGGCGACGGCCACCATCGCGAACAGCGCGATCCACCACTTGCCGCGCCACAGCGTGGTGACGAGCTCGCCCAGATTGATTCCGTCGTCGTCATCGGCCGGAGGCTGCGGCGGTGGTGCGGCGGTTCCCTGCTGCGGGGCGGGGGCGGAGGATTGGAACATGTTCATGGCCGAACCTCCCCGGCCAGGGCGATCCGGGACGCCCAGCCCCGCGCCCCCGCGTCGATTTGCGCGAAAACGCGCTCGTGAAAGGCGCGGTCGCGGCGATAAGGGTCGGGTATGCCCTGCGCGCCGCTCCATTGGTCGAAAAGCATCACGCGGCCGGATAGTTCGGGCGCACGGCGCGCGAGTTCGCGCTTGTGTCCCGGCTCCATCACCAGAATCAAGCTGTGCTTCTGACCGAGCGCTGGTGTGAACCGTTGTGCGATATGATCCCCCACTTCGCCAATATGCGCTTTCGCCACTTCGGCCGCAAGATTATCGGTGCCTTCCCCTTCCAGAGCGTTAAGGCCCGCAGAGTCGACCGCGATCCGGACACCGCTCTGCGCCAGATATGCCGACAAGACCCGCGCACCCACCGGCGAGCGGCAGATATTGCCAACGCAAACCACCAATACCGAGTCGATCATGCTGGCGTCCGACGTCCAGGTTCTTCTCACGCGCAGCTATGCGACGGCGGCGCTTCACGGGCAAGCGGTTCTCGTCATTTTGTGAGGTTTTCGCCGTTCGGACCCCCGGCAAAGCGCCGCCGGTGTCCGTTACGCAGGGACCGGATACCCGCCAGATACGCGGCCACGAAAAGGACCGCGAACACCGCCCAGGCCAGAAGCGCCATCGCTGGCCGATCCCAGAGCAGAACCGAGGCGCCCACCGGCATGGCGGCGAAGGGGGTCAGTATCAGCGCCGAGAGCGCATTGGCCTGCCCCTTGTCGAGCCTGCGCCGTGGCAGCATCATGAGCGCGCGCATCACGAATTGATGGATGTGGAGCCGGTCCGGCTGTCCCACGGGACGTCCACTGCGCATCCGGCGATAGATCGCCAGCAGGGTATCGGCGACCGGCCAGAAAAACGCGAGCGCGACCCCGGTCGGCGCGGCCTCCGCCCCCCAGGCCATGATCAGGATCGACAGCCAGACGAGGACATGCCCCAGCGTGTAGGCGCCTGCATCGCCCAGGAAGATGCGCCCCAGCGGCCAGTTGAAGATCAGAAAGCCCAGCACCGCCGGAACGATCGCGAAGGCGATCCCGGCGAGAATCGGCGTGCCCGCCTGCATTGCGATGAAACCGAGCCCGAGCGCGATCAGCACCGCGGTCGCCCCCGCGAACCCGTTTACCCCGTCGATGAGGTTCATGGCATGACATATGCCGCTGGCCCAGGCGATCGTGAACACGATGGCGAAGGGCGTAAAGCCGAACAACAGGTCCAGCCCGGGCAGCATCACCGGCGGCGCCCACACCCCGAGAAACACGATCATCATCGCGCTCGCCGTGGCCGCTGCCAGGAGCCTGTTGAGCGGGCTGACCCGAAAGCCCAGATCCTCGGCGAGGCCCGCCACAAACACGGGCAGCAGCGTCACCGCGAAGAGCTGCATCTCGGTTGCCAGGGGCTGCGGGGTGATCATGAGCATGGCGAGCACGATCGGCCCCACGACACTCAGCCCGCCGATCCGCGGCGTCGGTGCCGTGTGCGCAGCCTGCACCGCCTTCAGATCCCCCGCGCGCGCAGACCGGTCGATGTGCAGGCTTTGCGACCAGAGGATGGCGCCACAGATCGCGAAAGAAAGAACGAACAGCAGCAGAAAAACGAAGGAGTC
>PUKW01000066.1 GCA_003550665.1 Paracoccaceae bacterium
AGGCCGAGCGTCATGTCGAGCCAGTGATAATTCTTGATGCGCGGATCGACGGAGGCGGGCGGGATGCGCGCGCGCGCCGAGAGCGCGACATCGAGCCCCGTCTCCTGCTGCTCGGGCGTGGCCACCCAGATGAACGGCACCGCGAAGGCGAGGAAGCGGTTGGTGCAGCTGCGCGGATCGCGCGAGCCCGGCGCGGGCGTGCCGCGCGTCGCGATCATCGCGACATAGGCCCGCTCGAGACCGGTCACACGCACCAGCCGCGCGAGCTCGGGGCCGATACCTTCGGGGGCGACCGGCAGGCTGTCATAGCGCAGCGCCGCGCAGTTGCGCGCGAATCGCGCCAGATGCGCCTCGAGCCGGAAGAATCGCCCGTCCCAGACATGAACCACGTCATAGGTGGCATCCCCGTGCAGGAACCCCCAATCCGTCAGCGGCAGCGCCGCCTCGGCGATCGGGACGACGGCCCCGCCCATCAGGGCGGCCCCGTCGGACAAGGGCGTTCGGGCGGTGTCGGGCATGGCGGCCTCCGGTGTCCTGCACCGAGCCTAGCGCATCGTGGCCTCGATCGCACGCACACCGCTTGACCCGCGCTGCGGCGCCGCTTACCTCGGTGTGGCGCGGATGGCCGGATGTCCGCACCCTTGCGGGTGAGGAAAGTCCGGACTCCATGAAGCAACGGTGCCGGGTAACGCCCGGCCGGGGCAACCCGAGGGAAAGCGCCGCAGAGAACAGACCGCCTGCAGCCGCAGGTAAGGGTGAAACGGTGGGGTAAGAGCCCACCGCGGGACCGGCAACGGGACCGGCACGGCAAGCCCCACCGGGAGCAATGCCGAATAGGGGCTTCGCGCGGGCATCGCCCGCAGGGACGCTTCAGCCCGGAGGCCCGGGTAGGCAGCACGACCCCGTCAGCAATGGCGGGGCCAGAGGAATGGCCATCCAGGGCGGCCCCGCCGCCCGGACAGAATCCGGCTTACAGGCCATCCGCGCACCCGTCGACCGATCGAATGGCCGGTTGACACCGCGCCGCGCGCGCGTAAAAGGCGGGTTTGGCATTCCGGGCGGCCCGCCGCCGCCCCGACGAGGAGCGACACGATGGCGAAACCGACGACGATCAAGATCCGTCTCAACTCGACGGCGGGCACCGGGCACTTCTATGTTACCAAGAAGAATGCCCGCACCATGACCGAGAAGATGACGATCCGCAAATACGACCCCGTCGCGCGCAAGCATGTCGAATACAAGGAAGGCAAGATCAAGTAAGGTCTTGCCCGCATTGCGCTGTGCGCCGCGTTCCGGCAGGGGGCGCGGCGTTTTCATGCGCGCGCGAATGTCAGGTAATGCGGCACCCGGCCCTCGCGCAGCGCCTTCTCCTCGTAGCGGGTACGGTGCCAGTCCGCCCAGGGCGTGTGCCAGTCCGAAGGGTCCGGGGTGCGCAGCGCGAACCCCGACGGGGGGACCTCCTCCAGGGCCTGGCGGACGTAATCCGCGATATCGGTAGCGATGAACAGCTCCGCCCTCGGCCGCATCACCCGCGCGAGCGGGGCGAGATGCTCGGGCGTGACGAAGCGGCGGCGATGGTGGCGCGCCTTGGGCCAGGGATCCGGGTAGAGCAGGAAGGCGCGGTCGATGCAGCCATCGGGCAGCACGTCGAAGAGATCGCGCACATCGCCCGCATGGACGCGCACATTGCCCGGATCGCCTGCGCGCAGCTTGCCCAGAAGCGTGGCAACGCCGTTGATGAAGGGCTCGGCGCCGATGAAGCCGATGCCCGGATTGGCACGCGCCTGATCGGCGAGATGCTCGCCCGCGCCGAAGCCGATCTCCAGCCAGAGCGGGCGCGTATCCCCGAACAGCGCCGCCGGGTCGATCGGCGCGCGCGCCGGGTTGTCGGCGGGGTCGGCGTCGGGGACCTTCAGCCGCGGCAGATCCTCGGCGAGGTAGCGCTCATGGCTGCGCTTGAGGCCCTTGCCCTTGCGGCGGCCGTAGAAATTGCGCTGCGGCGCGGCGGTGTCGGGCATTGCGGCCTCGTCGGAGTTGCACGCGCGCATATGCGGGTGCGGGGCGGGGCCGGTCAAGGGGCGGCGGGTCAAGGGCGTCGCCGCGCCAGCGCCATGACCGCCAGAAGCCCCATGAGCGCGAGCGCGAGCGGCCCGTCGCCCATGCGCGCATAGGGCGTGGGCGCGAGCGCGGCGGGCAGCGGCGCGTCGATCTTGCCCGCCTCGCCGAGCGGCAGCGACGCCTTGATCCGCCCGCGCGCATCGATCACCGCCGAGACCCCGGTATTGGCCGCGCGCAAGACCGGCAACCCCTGCTCGACCGCGCGCAGCCGGGCCTGGGCGAGGTGCTGATAGGGCCCGGTGAGGCGGCCGAACCACGCGTCGTTGGTGGCCTGCAGCATCCAGTCGGGGCGGGTTTCGGTGCGCAGATGCCGCGCGAAGATCGTCTCGTAGCAGATCATCGCCAGCGCGGTCCCCGCATCCCCCAGATCGAGCATGCGCGGCCCAGGCCCGGCCTCGAAGCCCGACAGCCCCCGCGCCGCGAAGGCCGGCAACGCGAGCCCGTCGAACCAGTGCGCGAAGGGGACGTATTCGCCGAAGGGCACGAGATGGTGCTTGTCATAGATCTCGCCGGGGCTGCCATCGGGGCCGATCACGGCGATGCTGTTGCGGTATCCCCCGGCATCGCCGCGCTGGATGCCCACGGCGGCGGGGGCGCCGCCGGCGGCCTCGGCGACCATCTCGAGCGCGGGGCCGGCATTCTCCATCAGGTAGGGCACCGCCGTCTCGGGCCAGACCACGAGATCGGGATCGCCCGGCGCGGCCGTGAGCTCCAGCGCGCGCTCGAAGAAGACATGCACCCAGTCGGGATGCCATTTGAGATGCTGCGCGGCGTTTGGCTGCACGAGCCGGATCTCGGCGCTGCGAGCGGGCTCGGGCAGCGGCCGGTCCTGCCAATGCGCCCCGGCCAGCCACAGCACCGCGATCATCGCCGCAGCTCCCCCCGCCGCCACCGCGGCGCGCGCGCGCGTGGCCGCGGCGGCCGGCAGCGCCGCGAGCAGCAGCGCCAGCAGCGTCAGCCCCCCGGCCCCGAGCAGCACCGCACCCTGCATCACCGGCGTGCCGATCCAGCCATGGCCGATCATCGCCCAGGGAAAGCCCGTGAAGACATGGCCGCGCGCCATCTCCGCCGCCGTGAGCGCCAGCGCCAGCGCCAGCGCGCGCAGCGCCGGGCCACGCCCGAGCGCATGCGCAAGCACCGCCGCCGCGGCCCAGAACAGCGCCATCCCGAAAGCCATCCCGAACACCGCGAAAGGCGCGAGCCAGATATGGCGCAGCGGATCGACAAGGAAGGGCTCCACGAGCCAGGACAGCGCGGCGAGGAAATACCCCGCCCCGCCGAGCCAGCCGAGCCATGCCGCCGCCCCCGGCCCCGGCGCGCGCACGATCAGCGCCATCAGCCCCGCCAGCGCCGGCAAGGCGAGCCACCACGCCCCGAGCGGCGCCTGCCCTGCGGCCGCGAGCGCGCCGAGCAGCGCCGCCGCCCCGAGCCGGCGCCAGCCCGGCCGCGCGGCCCGAAGCCGGGCCAGAGCTCCGATCATCCTGCGATCATTCGGCCGCTTCGGGCAGCCGCACGCGCAGCCGCTTGATGCGGCGCGGATCGGCGTCGAGGACCTCGAAGGTCGCGCCGCTGTCATGTTCGATGACCTCGCCACGGCTCGGCAGCCGCCCGCTCAGAAGCGCCACGAGCCCGCCCAGCGTGTCGATCTCCTCCTCGTCACCATCGGCGGTGAAGGCGAGACCGGTCTCGGCCTCGAACTCCTCGAGCGGGGTGCGCGCGGAGGCGAGGTAGGAGCCGGGGCGCTCCTCGGTCCAGTAGCCCTCCTCGTCGGTGTCGTGCTCGTCCTCGATGTCGCCCACGACCTCCTCGATGAGATCCTCGATCGTCACCAGCCCGTCCACGCCGCCATACTCGTCGATCACCAGCGCCATGTGCAGCCGCTCGCTCTGCATCTTCTGCAACAGCACCGCGAGCGGCATCGAGGGCGGCACGAAGAGCAGACCGCGCAGCAGCGGGCGCAGGTCGATCTCCTCGCCCTGGCCGTTGAAGCCGTGCTCGAGCGCGAGATCCTTGAGCAGCAGCAGCCCGAGCGGATGATCGAGCGTCTCGTCATAGACCGGAAGGCGCGAATAGCCGCTCTCGCGGAACACGCCGACGAGCTCGGACTTGGCGATGTCCACCGGCACGGCGACGATCTCGGCCTTGGGTGTGGCGACATCCTCGGTGCGCAGGCGCCGCAGGTTGTCGAGCCCCGGCAATACCTCGCGGACCGCCCCACGGCCGAGTGGCGCGCCGTCGGCCTCGTCCTCGTCGGAGGTGTTGAGCGCGTCGATCATGCGGCCGAAGAAGCCGCGCTGTTGCGATGACGCATCCGCGTCGTCCGAACTGCCGTCGGCGGACGGCGACGGGTCTTCCGTCTGCTGCATTGGTCCTTTCCGTGTCGCGGGCGTCAAGCGCCCTCGGCGGAATATGGGTCCGCCACCCCGAGCCGTGCAAGTATCCGTGCTTCGCGCGCCTCCATCAATGCGGCATCGCGGTCACGCTCGTGATCATACCCCATCAGGTGCAGAATGCCATGCACGAGAAGATGCGTGGCATGATCGGCCAGCGGCTTGCCCGCCGCGGCGGCCTCGCGCGCGCAGGTCTCATGGGCGATGGCGATATCGCCAAGCGCGCCGGGTGCGGGCGCGGCGGGGGCGTCGCCGTCGCGCGCCGCGCCGCGTTCGGCCGAGGGCCAGGAGAGCACGTTGGTGGGCGTCGCGCGGCCGCGAAACTGCGCGTTCAGTGCGGCGATGCGCGAATCGTCGCAGGCCAGCACGCAGATCTCGAAATCCCCCGCAGCCAGGCCGAGCTGCGCAAGGGTCGTGTCGGCGGCCCGCTCGGCCAACGCCTCGATCCCCGCCGCCTCCCAGCGCGGATCCGCGATCACGACGTCAAGCTCCAGCGGCATCGTCGCGCTCATAGGCCTCGATGATGCGCGCCACGAGCGGATGGCGCACCACGTCCCCGGCGGAGAAATAGGTGAAGGAGACCCCCGCGACCCCGTCGAGGATGCGCTCGGCCTCCGACAGGCCGCTGGTCACACCGCGCGGCAGGTCGACCTGCGTGCGGTCGCCGGTGATCACCATGCGCGAGCCCTCGCCGAGCCGGGTGAGGAACATCTTCATCTGCATGGAGCTCGCGTTCTGCGCCTCGTCGAGCACCACGAAGGCGCGCGACAGGGTGCGCCCGCGCATGAAGGCCAGCGGCGCGATCTCGATGTTGCGCTCCTCGATGAGGCGGGCGAGCTGCTTGCCGGGGATGAAATCGTTGAGCGCGTCGTAGAGCGGCTGCATGTAGGGGTCGATCTTCTCCTTCATGTCGCCGGGCAGGAAGCCGAGCCGCTCGCCCGCCTCGACGGCGGGGCGCGCGAGGATGATGCGGTCCACATGCCCCTCGATGAACATCGACACGGCGACGGCCACCGCGAGGTAGGTCTTGCCGGTACCTGCCGGGCCGATACCGAAGGCGAGCTCGTGGCCGTAGAGCGCCTCGACATAGCCGCGCTGCGCACGGGTGCGCGGCTCGACGGATTTCTTGCGGGTGCGAATCTCGAGCCGGTCACCGCGAAACATCTCGACCTGCGTGCCTGAGCCGGCGCCATCCCCGCCACGGATCGCGCCGTCGACATCGCCCGCCTCCACACCGCGCCCCTCCTCGAGCCGGTCATAGAGCGATTGCAGCACCTCGGCGGCCCGCGCACGGCTGCCCGAATCGCCATGCACGGCGAGCCGGTTGCCGCGCCGCGCGATCTGCACGTCGAGCTGATGTTCGAGCTGGGCGAGGTTGCGGTCGAAGGCGCCGCACAGATCGATCAGTAATCGGTTGTCGGGAAACTCGACCAGCGTCTCGCGGTTATCGTCCGGCGACGGTGGCGGGGTCGGCGCGCTGATGCCCAAACGGCTCTCCTTGGCGAAGCTCCACTGCGAAGGTGGCAATTCGCGCGCGCGCTGGCAAGCGTGATGGCGCGATTTCGGCATTTGGCGCGGCGATTCGGCGCTGTTCAGTGCGCAATCTCGCCGGCGAGGGAGTTGCGCGCGCTCGCGGTGATGCGCACCCGCGCGAGGTCGCCGGCCCGCAGCGCGGGGTCGGTGACATGGACGGCGTGCAGATGCTCGGACTTGCCCACCATCTGGCCCGGCGCGCGGCCGGGCTTTTCGAACAGCACCGACACCTCGCGCCCCACCATCGCCTCCTGCGCGGCGCGCTGCTGCTCGGCAAGGAGCGCCTGCAGCCGCTGCAGCCGCGCATCGGCCACCGCGGCGGGGACCGGGTCGCGCTCGGCGGCGGGGGTGCCGGGGCGGGCGGAATACTTGAAGGAGTAGCACTGACCGTACTCCACCGCGCGCACGAGCTCCATCGTGGCCTCGAAATCTTCCTCGGTCTCGCCGGGAAATCCCACGATGAGATCCCCCGAGATCAGGATATCGGGCCGCGCCGCGCGCAGCCGCTCGATCAGCCGCAGATACCCCTCGGCGCTGTGCTTGCGGTTCATCGCCTTGAGGATGCGGTCCGAGCCCGACTGCACCGGCAGGTGCAAATAGGGCATGAGCTTGGGCTCCGCGCCATGCGCGGCGATGAGATCGTCGTTCATGTCGTTGGGATGCGACGTCGTGAAGCGGATGCGGTCGAGCCCGTCGATCTTCGCGAGCTCGCGGATCAGCCGCGCGAGCGACCATTCCCCGTCCGGCCCCGCGCCGTGATAGGCGTTGACGTTCTGGCCCAGAAGCGTGATCTCGCGCACTCCGCGCGCCACGAGATCGCGCGCTTCGGCAAGCACCCGCTCGGCCGGGCGCGAGACCTCCGCGCCGCGCGTATAGGGCACCACGCAGAAGGCGCAGAACTTGTCGCAGCCCTCCTGCACCGTGAGAAACGCCGCCGGGGCGCGCGCGGCGCGGCTGCGGGCGGGGAGGTGTTCGAACTTGTCCTCCTCGAGCCCGGCCTCGACGCCGCCGCGCGCCATCACGGGCAGGCGGTGATAGCTCTGCGGGCCCACCACCATGTCCACCGCGGGCTGGCGGCGCATGATCTCCGCGCCCTCGGCCTGCGCGACGCAGCCGGTCACGCCGATCTTCAGATCCGGGTTGGCGGCCTTGAGCGGCTTGAGCCGGCCGAGCTCGGAATAGACCTTCTCGGCGGCCTTTTCGCGGATATGGCAGGTGTTGAGCAGGATCATGTCGGCATCCTCGGGCCGGTCGGTGGCGACATAGCCCTCGGCGCCCATGGCCTCGGCCATGCGCTCGCTGTCATAGACGTTCATCTGACAGCCATAGGTGCGGATGAAGAGCTTCTTCGGCTCGGCCATGCGGATGCCCTCTGCTTGCGCGCGTTCCTTACCGCAGGACGCGGGGCCTCGCAACATGCGCGGTGCGCGCGGGCGCGCCGGCGGCGCGCGACGCTTGCAAAGCGCACGCGGCTGGCCGAGTTTGCCGCCCGGACAGCGGGGCAGCACGGCGATGCATCACCACGACAATCTCGATGGATTCCTGCGCGATGCGCCGCTGCGCGGCCCGCTCGCGCTGGTGATCGCCGAGGACCCCGTCGAGCAGGACAGCACCATCCGCCATCTGCGTGCGCGCGGCTTCCGGCTCATCGCCGTGTTCTCACCGCTCGGTCAGCCCCGCCCGGCCGAGCGCGGCGGTGATCTGCATCTCGTGCGCGCGCGGGTGCATGGCGACACCGCCGTGCCCGCGATCGTCAACCGCATCATCGACGCCGCGCCCGGCGAATGGATGCATTACTGCTACAACGCGGAGTATCTGTTTCATCCGTTCTGCGAGACGCGCAGCGTCGGCGAGATGCTGGCCTTCCACACCGAGGAGCGCCGCGACGCGATGCTTACCTATGTGGTGGATCTCTATGCCGGCAAGCTCGCCATCGCGCCCGACGGCGTCCATCCGCAGGGCGCTCATCTAGACACGACGGGCTATTACGCGCTGGCGCGCAAGGGCGGGCCGCACGGACATCCGCTGGAGCGCCAGCTCGACTTCTTCGGCGGGCTGCGCTGGCGCTTCGAGCAGCATGTCGCACCCGAGCGCCGGCGCATCGACCGCATCGCGCTGTTTCGCGCGCGCAAGGGCCTGCGCCTTCTGCCCGATCACCGCTTCGATGACGACGAATACAACACCTATGCCTGCCCCTGGCACCACAACCTGACGGCGGCGCTGTGTTCGTTTCGCGCGGCCAAGGCACTCGCGACGAATCCCGGCTCGACCTTCGCCATCGAGAGCTTTCGCTGGCACAACTCGGCGCCCTTTGCCTGGCATTCGCAGCAATTGATGGATCTGGGACTGATGGAGCCGGGGCAGTGGTTCTGAGCGGCTCAGCCGCGCCGGCGCAGCCGGATCACGACATCGACGCGGGCGATCTCGGCGCCTTCGGGCGGCGCGGGCAGGCGCGAAATCTCGAGCTGATCGGCCGGCGCGTCCTGCAATTCGCCGCGATCCTCCCAGAAGAAATGCGGATGGTCATCGGTGCGCGTGTCGAAATAGCTGCGCGTGCCGTCTACCATCACCTCCTGCATCAGGCCCGCATCGCAAAAGGCGCGCAGCGTGTTGTAGACCGTCGCGAGCGCGACCTTCTCGCCGCTGTGCTTGGTGGCGGAGTACAGGCCCTCGGCCGTGACATGCCGATCCGCCCCGTCGCCCACCAGGAGCGCAGCGAGCGAGAGCCGCTGGCGCGTGGGCCGCAGCCCGGCGCGCGCCAGCCATCGCGTGCCGCGTATGACGGCCTCTTCGGTCGGCGGTGCGTAATCCGTGCTCATCACCTGCAATATAGGGGCGCAGACCGGCGGTTTTCAAATGAAAATCCGCCGCGCCGCGCGCGCGGGCGGCCGCGTGCGCGCTTGCCAGCGCTTCGCACGGGGTGCTAAGGGGGGCCGCATCGTCGAGGAGGAGCCGCACCCCATGCCGCAGTATCCCAGCGCATTCGACAAGGAAGGGCTGCTGCAATGCGCGCGCGGCGAGCTTTTCGGCGCCGGCAACGCCCAGCTGCCGGAACCGCCGATGCTCATGTTCGACCGCATCACCGAAGTTTCCGACTCTGGCGGCGCAAATGGCAAGGGCCATGCGGTTGCCGAGTTCGACATATCGCCGGATCTTTGGTTCTTCGCCTGCCATTTTCCGGGCGATCCGGTGATGCCCGGCTGCCTCGGCCTCGACGCGCTGTGGCAGCTCACGGGGTTCGCGCTAGGCTGGCGCGGGATGCCGGGGCGCGGGCGCGCGCTCGGGGTCGGCGAGGTCAAGTTCACCGACATGGTCACCCCGCAGACGCAGCAGGTGACCTACATGATCGATTTCACCCGCGTCATCGACCGCAAGCTCAAGCTCGGGCTTGCCAATGGCCGCATGCTCGCCGATGGCAAGGAAATCTATACCGCGACCGACCTCAAGGTCGGCCTTTTCACGGACTGATCGGCCCGAGCGCCGAAGGAGGGCACATGCGCCGCGTCGTCGTCACCGGACTCGGGATCGTCTCGCCGATCGGCAACAATGCAGGCGAGGTCGCCGCGAGCCTGCGCGCGGGCCGCTCGGGCATCAGCGCCGCGCCGGACTATACCGAGCACAACTTTCGCAGCCGGATACACGGCAGGCCCGACATCACCCTCGAGGATCACATCGACAAGCGCCAGATGCGCTTCATGGGCGCCGGCGCGGCCTACAACTACCTCGCCATGGAGCAGGCCATCGCCGATTCCGGGCTTGAAGACGGCGACATCTCCAACGAGCGCACCGGGCTCGTGACCGGCTCGGGCGGGCCGTCCACCGCGCATCTGTTCAACGCGCACAACATCGTGCGCGAGGGGCGCGGCCCCAAGCGGATGGGTCCGTTCATGGTCACGCGCTGCATGTCCTCGACGAACTCCGCCTGCCTTGCGACGCCGTTCCGCATCAAGGGGGTGAACTACTCGATCACCTCGGCCTGCTCGACCTCGGCGCACTGCATCGGCAACGGCGCCGAGCTCATCCAGATGGGCAAGCAGGACATCGTCTTCGCCGGCGGCGGCGAGGAGCTCGACTGGACGCTGTCGTGCCTGTTCGACGCCATGGGCGCGATGTCGAGCAAGTTCAACGACACCCCCGAGACCGCCTCGCGCCCCTTCGACGCCGAGCGCGACGGCTTCGTAATCGCCGGCGGCGGCGGCATGCTGGTGCTCGAGGAGCTCGAGCATGCCCGTGCGCGCGGCGCGAAGATCTACGCCGAGCTGACCGGCTACGGCGCGACCTCGGACGGCCATGACATGGTCGCGCCGTCGGGCGAGGGCGGCGAACGCTCCATGCGCCTTGCGCTCGCGACGCTGCCCGAGGGCCGGCACATCGACTATATCAACGCCCACGGCACCTCGACGCCGGCGGGCGACGTCACCGAGGTCGAGGCGGTGCGCCGCGTCTTCGGCGCCGACGCCGTCCCGCCCATCGCCTCCACGAAATCGCTCACGGGGCATTCGCTGGGTGCGACGGGGGTGCATGAGGCGATCTATTCGCTGCTGATGATGCAGGGCGATTTCATCGCCGCCTCGGCGAATGTGCACAATCTCGACCCGGCGCTGCGGCCCGAGGAGATCGTCACCGAGCTGCGCGAGGATGTCCGGCTCGACAGTGTCCTGAGCAACAGCTTCGGCTTCGGCGGCACCAATGCGACGCTGGTGATGAGCCGGCTCGAGGACTGATCGCGGCACGAAGGGGAGCCGGGCGATGGCCGGATTGCTGAACGGAAAGCGCGGGCTGGTCATGGGCGTGGCGAATGAGCGCTCGATCGCCTGGGGCATCGCGAAGGCCTGCGCCGAGGAGGGGGCCGAGCTCGCCTTCACCTACCAGGACGACAACCTGCTCAAGCGTGTCGGCCCGCTCGCGGAGTCGGTGGGCTCCGATTTCGTGCTGCATGGCGATGTCAGCGATGCGGCATCGATGGATGCGGCCTTCGAGGCGCTCGCGGCGCGCTGGGGCCGGCTCGACTTCCTCGTGCACGCCATCGCGTTTTCCGACAAGGCGGAGCTGCATGGCCGCTTCAAGGATACCAGCCGCGAGAACTTCACCAACACGCTTCTGATCTCGTGCTACTCCTTCATCGACGCGGCGCGGCGCGCGCACCCGCTGATGACCGAGGGCGGCACGCTGCTGACGCTGACATTCCTGGGATCGCGCCGGGTGATGCCGTTCTACAACACGATGGGGGTGGCCAAGGCGGCGCTCGAAGCCTCGGTGCGCTATCTCGCCAACGATCTCGGCCCGGACGGCATCCGCGTCAACGCGATCTCGCCGAGGCCGATGAAGACGCTCGCGGGCGCGGCGATCGGCGGCGCGCGGCGGACCTTCCGCCAGTCCGAGCTCAACGCACCGCTGCGCGCGAACCCGACGCAGGAGGCGGTGGGCGGCACCGCGGCCTATCTGATCTCGGAGTACGGCGCCGCCACGAGCGGCGAGGTGATCCATGTCGATGGCGGCTATCACGCCGTCGGCATGCCGCAGGCCGAGAATATCTGAGCGATCACGCTTGCGCGACCGGGCTGTGCCGTGCGTGGCGGCGGCGCTACCCTTCCGCCATGTCGAAACACACACGCCGCACCCTGCTCGCGGGCGCCGCCGCGCTTGTCGTCGCGCCTGCGCTTCGGGCCGCCTCTTCGGATGATTTCGCCGCGGCGCGCGACGCCGCGGGCGAACTCGATCAGCTGCACAGCCTGACCATCGCGGTCGATGGCGAGACGCGGCTCGCCGAGGCGCCGCGCGGGCCGGGGCTCGACGC
>PUKW01000199.1 GCA_003550665.1 Paracoccaceae bacterium
CCTCGAAGGCCTGCGCCTCGGCCTCGAGCCGCAACAGGTCCGCGCGCATCTGCGCGGCGTCGGGCAGACGATCCGCCCAGTCGCGCAGGCCGGCCGCGGCGATGACCTGCGCCACGACCACCGTCAGCGGCGCACAGGCCGCCGCCTGTGCGAGGCCGCGCACCGGCGCGAGCGCGGGCGCATCGAGCAGGCGCGCCTCGGCGAGCGTGGTCATCGCGTCTTGCAGGGGCATGGCCGTCGGGCCGAGGGTGAGCAGGCAGAGCGCGGCATGCGTGTCGGACGGATCGGCGGCGAGCGCGAGCGCGTTGCGTGCAGCGGTGATCGGGGCCGAGTGCATCCAGCCCGTCCGGTTTATCCGCACCGGCACGCCGAGCGATTGCAGGCTGTCGGCGTAGCGAGCGGCCTGGGCGTGGGTGCGGCACAGGATGGCGATGTCGCCGGGGTTGACCGCGCGGGGATGCGGCGCGTCGATCGGGCTGTGGCGGTCGATCACGGTGGTGCCGTCATCGAGGATCGCCTTGACGCGTGCGGCGATGTTCTGATGCGGTTTCGACTTGCCCCCCCGTGCGGCGGGGCCGTGCGGCATGCGCAGGATCTCGAGCGCGGTCTGGCCGGTCTCGGCGCGCTGCGGGGTCAGCGCGACGTAGCTTTCGGGAAAGAGCCGCGCGCTCACGGCGTTCACGAAGGCCATCACCCGCGGGTCGCTGCGCCAGTTCCGGTCCAGCGGATCGACATGGTCGGGAAACCGCGCGACCAGCGCATCGGTCAGCCGCGGATCGGCGCCCTGGAACCCCATGATGGACTGCTTGGTGTCACCCACCAGCAGGGTGCGCGGCGCGGCCTGCGCGATGCGCCACAGCAGCGCGAACTGAACCGGATTGGTGTCCTGGAACTCGTCGATGACGAGGCAGTCGATATCCGCGATCACGGCGCGGCACATTTCGGGCTGCATCCGCAGGAGGCGTTCGGCGTCCACGATCATGTCCGCGAAATCGATCACCCCGGCATCGCGCTTGCGCGCGGCGTAGCCCGACATGATCGCCTGCGCCCCGCGGATCAGCGCGCGCAGATGGGTGCAGGCATCCTCCAGCGGCCCGGGATGCTCGAGGATGCCATCCGCCGCCGCGATCACCTCGCCGGACAGGTCGGTGAATTGCTCGGGAATCTGCGCGCCTTGCGCCTTGAGGCGCAGCTTGCGCAGGGTTTCCCATAGCTTCCAGTCACGTTCGAGTTCGCGGCCGTCGCGGGCCTCGCGCAGGGCGAAGAGCTGCTTGCGGAAGTCCTTGGCTGCGGAGGCGTTGGTGCCGTACGGAATGCCGCCCTCTGGAAACGCGTCGAGCATTTTCTCCGCCGCTGCCTGAAGCCGCGCGCGTAGTGGCGCGGGGTCATCCCTGACCGGGCCGTACTGCTGGCGCAGCGCCCGCTCGGCCTGTTCGGCCAGCGCCGGATCGGTGCCGCCATCGCCGAGGCCGCGCAGCAGGTCGATGGCGCGAAACACGCCCGCGCGAAACCCGTCCTCGGTGGTGGTGCCCGCCCAGCCCGCCGCCTTGTAGCCGTAGCGCGGCAGGTCGGCCTTGATCGGGTCGAGGGCTTCGCAATGGGCCAGCTCCTCGCGGATCAGGAGGTCGCGCTCGCTGTCGCTCAGATGGCGCGGCTCCGGCGAGCGGTGCGCGCCGAACGCGTGCTCGGTCAGGATGCGCAGCCCGAGCCCGTGAATCGTCGAGACATAGGCGCGCTCGATCGCCAGCGCCTCCGTCACCAGCCCGTCGGCCAGCAGCGCGCCGCGGATGCGCTCGCGCAGCTCGCCGGCCGCGGCCTCGGTGAAGGTCACGGCCATGATGCGATCGGGCCGGACCTTTCCGTCGCGCACCAGCCCGGCGAGGTCGGTCTTGATGCGGTAGGTCTTGCCCGAGCCGGCGCCGGCGGGGACGATCTGCAGCGCGTCACTCATCGTTTGCCTCCCCCGGCACGCGAAAGGCCGCGACCAGCGTGCTGTCATTCAGCGCGTAGGGGGTGAATTTGCCCGACTTCTCATAGAACGCCGCGTCGCCGTCGGTGTTCAACCGGATGCGCCCGGCGCCGACCTCGGCGATGCGGGTCTCGAGAAGGGCAACGGCATTGGGCGAAATTTCCTCCGCGACCGTCTCGAAGCCCGGTGCCGGCGCGTCGATGCCGTGCAGCAGAATGCCGCCGTCATTGATCAGGTGATAGGCCACCCCGATCTGCGGCTCGGAGGCGAGCGCATCCGCCAGCGGCCCCGCCTCGAGGTCCGGGCGCAGCAGCATCGCGCGGTAAAGCGCCAGTTGCAGATCCCAGCCCGCCTCCATGCGTTCTCGCCGCTTCGCACTGCCGGCCTTCTTGTGATCGACGATCACGAGCCGCCCGTCCGGCAGGCGCAACAGGCAGTCGGCGCGTCCATAGAGCTTGAGCCCGAGCGCGTCGCCCATCAGCGCGATCTCGTTGTCGATCACACGTGCCCCGGCGGCGCCGAGCGCCTCGGTCCAGCGGATCGCGGCCCGGGTCACGTCGCGCTCG
>PUKW01000288.1 GCA_003550665.1 Paracoccaceae bacterium
AGGATCGCATCCGCCGCCGCATCGGGATCGTCCGCCGCCACGCCCGCGCGCGCGGCCCGCAGGCCCCGGTTGAGCGCCCGCGTCTCAGAAGTGCTCGCCATAGACGGCGTAATCCTCGGCATAGAAGGCCTCGATCCGCCGGCGCTGCGCCGGGCTCAGATCGTCGGGCGATATCTTCGGCCCGCGCCTTTGCATGTGCTCCAGCGCCACGTCGCGCCCGGTGACCGCGACGACGCGGCGGCGCAGATCCTCCAGCGTGTCCATCGAATGGATCCGCGCGTAATAGCCCGGGTCGCGCCCCAGGATCTCGACGAGCGGCAGGGTGTGGCGCCGGATCAGCCCCGAGGCCTCGCGGTAGAGCTCCAGCTTGTCGATGAACTCCGCAAGCGCGGGGTCGGGCGTGGCGCCGCGCTCGCGGAACTTCGGCCTGATCCGCTCGGGTGCGAGATCGCGGTGATGGCACACGCGGTTGCCGTAGCATGACAGGAAGCGGCGCACCGGGTCGCGCACCACCGTCAGCCGCTCGTGCCCGGCGATGCGCGCATGCGGCAGCGCGTCGAAATCATGGCCCGGATAGGCCGCGTTGTGGATATGCTGCAGCGCGCCGTTGGCGTGGAACATCCGGAAGCGAAAGCCGTTCTCGATCTCGAAGAACATGTGCTTGAGGCTGGTGCAGGCCACCTTGGGCGCCGACACATAGGTCAGATCGTGTTGCCACAGAAAGACGGTCACCCCGGGGCCCTCCCTCGCAACGGCGCCACGGCTCAGCGCGCGCCCTTCGCCGCGGCCCTGTGCCGTTTCGGCGCCTTCCCGGGCTTCTTCGGCGCGGGCTCCGGGGCGCTCAGCGGCACCACCTCGCGCATCACCAGCCCGAGATTCCCGGGCGTCAGGTAGCCCAGGATCCAGTCGCGCAGCCGGGCGCGGATCTCGGCATCGTCGGGGACATGCGCGGGCGCCGCGGCGGTCTCGAGCGGTATCTGCCCCTCGAGGAAGGTGGCGTTGAGCCAGTCGATCTTCTCGCGGGCATTGTGGCGGATCAGCGCGGCGAGCTCCGGATCGGTGAGCTGCAGCTTGGGCAGCCCGGCCAGCGCCTCGGCGTCGCGCAGGCGCTGGAAGAGCTCGCCGCGGCGCGCGATCACGGCCTTGTCGCCCGAGCCGAAGCGCTCGAAGGTCTCGTTGGTGCCCAGCACCCAGGCGCTCGCCGCCCCGCACAGGCTTTCATTGGCGCGCCGCGGCGGCGCGGTCCAGTCCACGCGCCGGCCGGTGATGCGCGCGATTTGAGCGAACAGATCCGCGATCACGTCGCCGCCCTCGAGATTGGCGCGGTCGAAATTGCGCACCACCATGTTCTCGCGCCCGACCGCCGCGAGATAGGTCTCGAGCCGCGCGGCACCGTAATAGGCGAAGCCCGCCGGCGTCCCCAGATCGCGCAGCCGCACCCCGCCGCGGATCTGCTGATCGGTCTGCGAGACGTAATGCGCCACCGGGTCGCGCACATAGACGAGCAGGGTGATCTTCGAGAACAGCGCCCCGAGCGCGTCGAGCAGTTCGCCCGGGCGCGGCAGGTTGAAGAAATGCTCGCTCGACAGCAGGGTGTAATCGGGCCGCTCGGCGCGCACCGCCGCCTCGAGCTCCTCCCAGCAGCGCCGGCTCCAGTCCTGCATCGAGGCGGCATCGTCGAATTTCATGCGCATGTTGGGCTTCAGCCGCGTCTGGTCGGGGCGGAACCGCGCCGAGAGGGCGCGGTCGAGCGGCCCCGTCGAGGGCAGGAAGGGGTAGATCCCCTGGCGCGCGATGGCGGCGCGGTCGCGGTGGATCGTGCCCTGGATGGCCGACGAGCCCGCCTTGGGCGCCCCGATATGGACGATCGCATGCATCCCTGCCCCTCGTGGCCTGCGCGGGAATCTGCATCGCCGCTGCGGCGGGGGGTGTCAATGCCGCGCGCCGGCACCGGCTTGACCGCGCCGGATGCGTTCCACATTGATGCAGGGCTCCCGCCTTCCGGGTGCCGGCAACGGAGTCGCGATGACGCAGCCCTCCCGCATCCATCCGGTCATCCTGTGCGGTGGCTCGGGCACGCGGCTCTGGCCGCTCTCGCGCCGCAGCTACCCCAAGCAGTTCACCGCCCTCGCCGGCGGCGACACGCTGTTTCAGCAAGGCGCGGCGCGGCTGTCGGGGCCGGGCTTCGCGCCGCCCACGGTGCTGACGGGGGCCGCGTTCCGCTTCATCGTCACCGAGCAGCTCGCAAGCGCCGGCATCGACCCCGGCGCGGTGCTGATCGAGCCCGAGGGGCGCAACACCGCGCCCGCCGTGCTCGCCGCGGCGCTGTGGCTCGAGCAAGCGGACCCCGAGGCGCTGATGCTCATCGCGCCGTCGGATCACGTCGTCCCCGACGCCGACGCCTTCCGCACCGCCGTCGCCGGGGGAGCGGATATGGCGCGCGGCGGGCAGCTCGTGACTTTCGGCATCCGCCCCGACCGGCCCGAGACGGGCTATGGCTATCTCGAGCTGGCCACCACGCCGCGCGACTTCG
>PUKW01000144.1 GCA_003550665.1 Paracoccaceae bacterium
ACGCGTCACGCCGGTACGGTGTGCCGATGCCTATGCTGAAGGCGATCATCGAGGTGGAGTCAAGCGGCAACCGCTGGGCCATGCGTTTCGAGCCTGGGTACCGCTGGCTGTGGGACGTGTCGGAAGATGCGCCGTACCGTGGCGACCCGGACAGTCTGCCCGCACCGCGTGGTGTGTCGCGCCCGACTGAACTGGTCGGACAGCGCACGTCATGGGGTTATATGCAGATCATGGGCGCGGTCGCGCGAGAGCTTGGTTTTGATGATCGGTTCCTGTCGGGCCTGGTCGATCCGGCCACGAACATTCACTACGGCTGCAAGCACCTCGCATCCCTGCACAGACGGTTCTACGGCACGCACGGATGGGAGGGCGTTGTCGCAGCGTATAACGCCGGCAGTCCGAGGCGGCGCGGCGACAAGTGGGAAAATCAAGGGTATGTGGACAAGGTGAGGCAGCATGGCGGATTTGACTGAGCATCCAGACCCGGCGCGGCTGTGGCGTCACAGGCGACGGCTTGTGTATGCGTCGTGGTGTCTGCTGGCGGCTGTGGTGTGCGTCATGCTGGTGTGGCCTGAACGCCTAGCACCAGCCGAACCGATGGTGCAGACGGCGCTTTGGGTTTTGGTGTTTCACATCGCAGCATATTACGGCACTGCCGTTGCTGAGGCTTTCGCGGGTATGAAGCGATGAGATGGATAACAGACTGGGCATGGCGCATCGCGGGCGCTGTCGGCGCGTTTCTGGCGTTCATGGCTTGGTATTACAGACATCTTGCCGGACGCCGCGAGACGGAGCGTGACACGGCGCAGCGGGAGCGTGACACAGCACAGCACGTCCGCGAACGTGAGCGCAGCACCGCGCAACGCCAAGAACAGCAACGACAAGAGAACGCAGAGCATGAACGCACACAAGATCGCAGCCGCCGTCCTGATCGGTTCGGTGATCGGCGTCTCGGCATGCGCGACGACTGAAACGGTCTACGTTCAGCCAGAGTGCGACGTACCGGGGCGTCCGGTGCTGCCCGACATTGACAGCGAACGCATGGCATCGCTGAGTGATGAGACGTTCTGGGCGTTGATGGATCGCGAGCGCCGTCTCGTTGATTGGGCGCTCGTCTTAGAGGCGACGGTTATTGATGTCTGCCGCGCGGACTGAGCGGCGCAAATAGCTTATCCGGGTGCAGCACCATCCGCACGGCACGGTGTTGCAGTTGACGCGCAGACAGGCGGTTGACGTTGCGCGGGTCGCCGGCCAGTTCCCTTGCCGTCGCCGCCGTGCCGTCCGTCAGCGTGTACACCGTCTGAACGCTCTTGCGCTGCCGTTTCTGGCGTGCCTTGTCCGTGCGCTGCTGGTCCTTGCGGCGCAGTTCCGCGTCGGGGTCTGCTTGGAATGTGCGGATCAGGTCTAGCATGTGCGTTTCTCCAGTTCCTTGATGCGCTCCTTTAAGCGCTGGTTTTCTTCGATGAGTTGTTCGGCGTTATCGACAAGCTGATAGATGGACTCGATGAGTTCTGACATGCGTTGCGGGGTCATGGTCTGTGCACCTCCATCAAGCTCTCGCGCCAGTCGCCGGGTCGGGCGTGGGTTGGTCAGTCATGGTTGGCCTCCTGTTTTGCCAAGTCTGCATCAAGACAACTCATCAATCCGACGCTCAACGTCTTGCACATCCATCCAGTGCAGGTCGAACTCGCTGGCCCGTTCACCCGTATCGGGATCAAGCGCATACGCGGTAAAGTCATACTCCGCAGGCTCTGGCGGCTCTGCGTCCCCGAAGCCCCAGCCAGTGATCGCCATGGGGCGACCGGCAGTAACGCCGTGCACTTCAATGACGACCAGATTCCCCGTGCGTGTCTCGAACTCAAAGTTCATCGGTGCTCTCCTGCTTCTGCACAATGGGACGCTGCCGGCGAAGGGTCATGCCGCCGCGTGTGTTGCCGACCAGTTCCAGGCCGTAGCGGTTGGCCCACTGCACTAAGTCGGAGAGCGGCACGTGGTCTAAGGCGTTGCGTTCGGTGTCGATTTGCATGGTGTTACTCCTTTGAGGGTGCGCCGTCCGTGGCGCAAAAATTTTAATGTTTGTCAACTGGTACGATTATCGCCTCTTTTCTGTTCCATGTTTCATGCCAGACTTTCAGTTGCTTTTCTGCGAGGTCAATCCGTCCGCACCAGTTTTTAGCTTTCCAGATTCCGTCAACACAGATAAGAACTGCATGAGACAACAGAGTTTTGCCTTTGCGGGTAAAAACAGTGCCGTCCGGCGCGCTAACAGCGTAAATGTTTTTCATTGTCCTACTCCTGTTTTGTTCTGTTTTGTGCGACTTCAGGTTAAGTGTACATCTTACCCATTAACTGTGCAACCCTTGCCCACAAAAAATAATCAGCGTATTGTGTGTTGGGCAACGTAAAGACAAACAAGGGGTAACCATGAAACACCGCGACCTGCTCCACCTTTGGCCATCCGCTCAGGCGATGTCCGACAGCACGAACTTCTCGATTGACAAGTGCAAGCGCCTGCGCCGTATCGGCTGGAT
>PUKW01000357.1 GCA_003550665.1 Paracoccaceae bacterium
GGCCCGGGCTTCTCGTTGCGCCAGACCGGGCCCATCGCATAGCGCCGGTACGGCATGGCCAGCTCGTTGCGAAACTGTGCGGCGACCCGCGCGAGAGGGGCGGTCAGATCATAGCGCAGCGCCAGCCAGTCGCCGTCATCGGCCTCCTGCCAGGCGAAGATGCCGGCATTCGGGCGGTCCACATCGGGCAGGAAGGACCCCAGCGCCTCGACCGTCTCCACCGCCGGGGTCTCCAGCGCATCAAAGCCGTAGCGGTGATAGACAGCGGCGATGCGCGCCAGCATGGCGTCGCGCTCGGCGACCTCGGGGCCGAAATAGTCGCGAAAGCCGCGCGGGTTCTGCGCGCGGGGCCGCCTTTGAGACGTCTTCTTGGCCATGCTGTCCGTATCCGCCGCGGGGGGTTGCGGGTCGTCTAGCGGATGGGCGAAACAGGGGCAAGTCGCGCATGGAGCCCCCGATGACCGACCGCCTCACCCGCGCCGAGGAGCAGCTCGCGCATCTCGCGCACAGCGTCGAGGAACTCTCCGGCGTCGTCACCGCGCAGCAGGCCGTGATCGACCGGCTGGAGCGGCGGCTCGCGCTGCTTGTGGAACGCGAGGCCGAGCGCGAATGGCAGGAGGGCGGCGCGCTGCCCATCGGCGACGACCGGCCGCCGCATTACTGAGCCGCGCCACGTTGCGCGGGGCCGCGGCGGGGGCTATCGTCGGGCAGGATCAGTGCAGACCAGTACGGAGGAGTGGGCATGACCCGGAAGATTCTCGTGGCGACGGACGGATCGGAGCATGCCGACAGGGCGGTCGATCTGGCCGCGGAAATGGCCGTGAAGATGGATGGCGAACTGACCATCCTGCATGTGCTGATCGAGGACCGGCCCGGCGATCAGTGGACGCGCCTCGCCGAGAGCGAGCATCTCGTCCAGCAAGCTGCGAAACAGGCGCCGCAGATCGACTATGTCCCCGGACAGCTCGCGAATTTCTTCGATCGGATCCGGTCCACCGAGGAACATGACCGTCTCGTGGCCGCGATGGGCGATCTGATCGTCGAGCGCGCGGCGCGGCGCGCGCAGCAGGCGGGCGCGGGCAAGGCCGCGACCAAGGTGCTGCCCGGCGACTACGCGACCACGATCCTCGAGACCGCCGACACGATCGGCGCCGACATGATCGTGATGGGCCGCCGCGGGCTCGGGCCGTTGAAGCGGCTCATGCAGGGCAGCGTTTCGCGCAAGATCAGCGATCATGCCGACTGCACCGTGGTGACGGTGCGCTAGCGCGACCAGCCCCGGGCGGGTCGCGACGGGCCACGCCGCGCGCCGCTGCGCCTGCGTGTCGCGATCGGGCCCGGCCATCCGGGCGCGGCACAGTCGGCAATCCGCCGCCGTATCGCCGCAGCCGGCGTCGGGTGGGGTCCAAGCCCTTCCCGCGGCTCTACGCGCCGTCGAAGGCGCACAGCGCCGTCACCGACATGCCCATCGCTTTGAGCGCCGCACGGCCGCCCAGCGCCGGCAGTTCGACCACGAAAGCACAGCCCGCGACCTCGGCCCCGAGCCGCTCGACGAGCTTGACGCCGGCCTGGGCGGTGCCGCCCGTGGCGAGAAGGTCATCGACGAGCAGGACCCGCATCCCGGGCGCGAAGGCGTCGTCATGCACCTCCATCTCGGCCTCGCCGTACTCCAGGGTGTAGCTCTGGCGGATCGTGGCAGCGGGGAGCTTGCCGGTCTTGCGGATCGGCACGAAGCCGGTGCCGAGCTGATGCGCCACGGCGCCCCCGAGGATGAAGCCGCGCGCCTCGAGCCCGGCGACGCAATCGATCGGCGCGCCCGCAAAGGGGTGCAGGAGCTGATCGACGGCCATGCGAAAGCCGCGGGGGTCGGCGAACAGCGTCGTGACATCGCGAAACAGGATCCCCTCATGCGGGAAATCCGGGATCGTGCGGATATAGTCGCGCAGCGGGCGGTCTTCGGCACTCATGCGGGGCTCCGTTCGGATTCGCCCCTTCATAGCGTGCCGCGCCGCCGGGTGACAGGCCCGGCGGCGCGGAGGATGGCCCGCTCAGCTCTCCGGGGTCAGGCGGATGAGCGGCACGTCGTCGTCATCGATGAGCACATAGATGAAGCCGTCCGCCGGCCCCTCCGCGATGTCGCGGATGCGCCAGCCCTCATCCTCGAGCAGCCGGCCCGTCTGTTCGACCTCGTGGCCCTCGACGGAGAACTGCCCCAGATACTCATGCGCGAGATTGCCCATGAAGGCATCGCCCTGCCAGTCGGAGAAGGCGTCACCCTCATAGAAGAGGAAGCCGGAGGGCGGGAACCCTTCCGGGTGATCCGGGTCCCACCAGTAGACCGGGTCGATGGTGTTCGGGTTCTCGGGCGGGGTGTCGGCGAAGACCTCGCCGGTGCGGTAATCCACACCCCAGGTCGCGATCGGCCAGCCATAGTTGCCGCCGCGCTCGATCACGTTGATCTCGTCGCCGTTGTTCTCGCCGTGCTCGTTGGCCCAAAGCTCGCCGGTCTCGGGATGGACCGTCATCCCCTGCGGGTTGCGGTGGCCGTAGCTCCAGATCGCGTCGGAGGCGTCGGCATCCTCCACGAAGGGGTTGTCGTCCGGGATGGACCCGTCCTCGGCGACACGCAGGATCTTGCCCAGATCGTGCGAGATGTCCTGCGAGTAGTGATCGGGGCCGAAATCCTTCGATTGCCGGTCGCCGGTGCTGAAGAAGACATGGCCCTCGCCGTCGAAGGCGATCCGCGAGCCGTAATGGCCGGTGGCGTCCACATAGGGGCCGGCGGCGTGCAGCTCCTCGAGATCTGTCAGTTCCATCGCGTCAGTGTCGAGCGTGGCGCGCCCGAGCATCGTGGCGGTGTTGTCGTCGGCATCGGCGTCCGCCCAGGTCATGTAGACGAGGCCGTTCTCCTCGAAATCGGGATGCACCGCCACGTCGAGCAACCCGCCCTGGCCGCGGGCATCGACCTCGGGCAGCCCGCCGATCTCGGAGACCTCGCCGCTGTCGATATCGACGAGCTTGAGCGCGCCTTCGCGCTCGGTGATCAGGGCTTCGCCGCCATCGGGCAGGAAATCGATGCCCCAGGGGCTGTCGAAGCTCTCGGCGACGGTCTCCATCTCGTAGCCGTCGGCCTGCGCGGCGCCGGCCCAGGCGGCCAGTGCGGCCGCCCCCAGGCCCAGTGCGAGCCGTTGGGGCGTCAGGATGCTGGTCTGGCGCTGCGCGGCGATGGCGCGGGCGCGGCGGTTGCGTGTCGAGTGTTGCAACTGTGTCCTCCTTGGTCGCTCCCCGAAGACGGGTTCACGCCCCCGACCTAGGAGTTCTCACGCGAAATCAAACCACCGCGCCGACGGATCGGCGGTCCGCCGCGTGTTCACTCCCCGGGGCGCTTGAGGCTGAAGACGTTCTCGACCACCGCGTAGTCGCGGTAGCCCAGCCGCGACAGGGGCTGGAAACGCGTGACGTCGAAGATCCCGTCGCGCAGGCAGTCGTCGCGCAGATGCACGCCCACGACCTCACCGATGACGAGGAAATTCGCCTCACCGCGCAGCCGCACGATATCGACGAGCCGGCATTCGAGGTTAGCCGGGGCATCGGCCACGCGCGAGCAGGGGATCGCCTCGCAGGGCGCGCGCGCCGCGCCGGCATGGGCGAATTCGTCGGTTTCCTTCGGCCAGGGCCCCGAGGAAGCGTTCATCACGTCGCGCGCGGCGTATTCGACCACATTGGCGCAGAACACGCCGGTCTCGCGGATGTTGGCGACGCTGTCCTTGGTGTCGCCGCGATCCTCCTTGGCGCTGGTGGAGGAGAAGATCACCTGCGGCGGCACATAGGCGACGGCGTTGAAGAAGGAGTAGGGCGCGAGGTTTTCCGCCCCGTTCGCGCCGCGCGTCGAGATCCAGCCGATCGGGCGCGGCGTGACAATGGCGTTGAACGGGTTGTGCGGCAGGCCGTGGCCGTCCTCGGGGCGGTAAAACATCGCTGGCTCCTGTTGGTTTGCCCGTCTCCTAGCGCCGTGCTAGGGCCGCGGCCACCGAAAAAATCATGGCGGGCCGGCAGGGTGGAGCTGACGCAGGAAAGCGAGGCCGACTGGTGGGAAGTCGAAGGGCTGTTCGATCTGGTGTTTGCGCCGGGGCGCGAGGCGCTCTCCTCCTACCGGCTGCGCGAGGACGGCCCGCCCGTTCCCGGGCTCTGCCTCGTGCTGCGCGGCGCGGACGGCACGCTGAGTGCGGCGATCCGGTACTGGCCGATCGCCGTGGGCGGGGCGCCGGCGCTGCTGCTGGGGCCGGTGGCGGTGCACCCGACGCATCAGGGCGAGGGGCTCGGCGGCTACATCATCCGCGAAAGCCTGCGCCGGGCCGAGGCGCTGGGCTGGCGGCGGGTCCTGCTGGTCGGGGATGCGCCCTATTACGGGCGTTTCGGCTTCGCGCGGCTCGAGGGAGTCGAGATGCCGCCGCCCACGAATCCGGCACGCATCCTCGGACACGGTGATTGGCAGGGCGTGCAGGGCAAGGTGCGCGCGGCGGCGGCGCCATGAAGCTTGCGCCGCCGCGGCGCCGGCTCTAGAATCGGGGGGTGTCCGCACAGCGCGAAAGGGGTCGGATGGCGCGCCTCGTGATGAAATTCGGCGGCACCTCGGTGGCCGATCCGACGCGGATACGGGCCTCGGCGCGCAAGGTCGCGCGCGAGGTCGCGGCGGGGCATGACGTCATCGTGATCGTCTCGGCGATGGCCGGGCGCACTAACGAGCTCGTCGGCTGGGTCAACGAGATCGCGCCCTTCTACGACGCGCGCGAATACGACGCGGTCCTGTCCTCGGGCGAGAACGTCACCGCCGGGCTAATGGCGCTGATGCTGCAGGAAATGGACGTGCCCGCGCGCAGCTGGCAGGGCTGGCAGGTGCCGCTGCGCACCAACTCGGCGCACGGCGCGGCGCGCATCGTCGATATCGAATGCGATGGCATCACGGCGAAGTTCGGCGAGGGCATGCGCGTGGCGGTCGTCGCCGGGTTTCAGGGGCTCAGCCCCGAGGGGCGCATCACCACGCTCGGCCGCGGCGGCTCAGACACCAGCGCCGTGGCCTTCGCGGCGGCCTTCGAGGCGGTGCGCTGCGACATCTACACTGATGTGGACGGGGTCTATACCACCGATCCACGGATATGCGCGCGGGCGCGCCGGCTCGACCGGATCGCCTTCGAGGAGATGCTCGAGCTCGCTTCGCTGGGCGCCAAGGTGCTGCAGACGCGCTCGGTCGAGCTGGCGATGCGCTACAATGTGCCGGTCCGAGTGCTGACGAGTTTCGAGGAAACCGACGACGCGTCGGGTACGCTGGTTTGCGGCGAGGAGGAAATCATGGAATCGCGTGTCGTCTCCGGTGTGGCCTATTCGCGCGACGAGGCCAAGATGACGCTCTCATCGGTCGCGGACCGGCCCGGCATCGCCGCGGCGATCTTCGAGCCGCTTGCCGAGGCCGGCGTCAATGTCGACATGATCGTGCAGAACATCTCCGAGGATGGCCGCACCGACATGACCTTCTCCTGCCCCATCGACCAGGTGCCGCGCGCCGAGCGCGCGCTCACGGCGGTGCGCGACGCGGGCAGTCTCAACTTCGCCGATCTGAGCGCCAATACCGAGGTCGCCAAGGTCTCGGTGGTGGGGATCGGCATGCGCAGCCATGCCGGGGTGGCGGCGCGGATGTTCCGCGCGCTCTATGACGAAGGCATCAACATCAAGGTCATCAGCACCTCCGAGATCAAGATATCGGTGCTGATCGAGCGCAAATACATGGAGCTCGCCGTGCAGGCGCTGCACGACGCCTTCGAGCTGGAAGGCGCCGGGTGAGCCGGGCCCGGAGGCAGCGACGCGATGCCTGAACGGCTCGAAACCGAAAGCCGCAAGCTCCTGCGCCGGCTGCGAGACACGCTCGCCGAGCCGAGCGCCGGGCAGGAGCGGCTTGACCGCATCACCCATCTGATCGCGGATTCGATGCGCACCGAGGTGTGCTCGATCTATCTGTTCCGCGATCCCGAGACGCTGGAGCTGTCCGCCACGGAGGGGCTCAACCCCGAGGCCGTTCACCAGACGCGGCTGCGCCTCGGCGAGGGGCTGGTGGGACGCGTGGCGCGCACGGCGCGGCCGATCAACACCGGCGACGCCACCCAGGAGAAGGGCTTTCGCTACATGCCCGAGACCGGCGAGGAGAGCTTCTCCTCGTTTCTCGGCGTGCCGATCCAGCGCCTCGGCGAAACGCTCGGCGTGCTCGTGGTGCAGTCGAGCGCGGCGCGCGAGTTCTCCGAGGACGAGGTCTATGCGCTCGAGGTCGTCGCGATGGTCCTCGCCGAGATGACCGAGCTCGGCGCCTTCGTCGGCGAGGGCGCAACGCTGGTGCGGCCGCATCAGCAGCCGGCCATGTTTCGCGGTGTCACCGGCCAGGAGGGTGCGGCGGAAGGCCATGTCTGGCTGCACGAACCGCGCGTCGTGGTCACCCGCCCGGTGGCCGACGATCCCGATGCCGAGCTCGAGCGGCTGCGCGCCGGGGTGGACCGGCTGCGCGTGTCGGTGGACGAGATGCTCAGCACCGCGCCCGCCGGCGATGGCGAGCAGCTCGATGTCCTGCAGGCCTACCGCATGTTCGCCAATTCACGCGGCTGGATGCGGCGCATGGAGGATGACATCGCGCGCGGCCTCTCCGCCGAGGCCGCCGTCGAGAAGGAGCAATCCGCGGCCCGCTCGCGGATGCAGAGCGTGGCCGATCACTACCTGCGCGAGCGGCTGCACGATCTCGACGATCTGTCCAACCGGCTGCTGCGCATCCTGACGGGACAGGGCAACGACACCGGCGCCGAGATGCCCGCCGATCCGATCCTCGTGGCGCGCAATATCGGCCCGGCCGAGCTGCTCGATTACGGGCGCGCGCTGCGCGGGATCGTGCTCGAGGAGGGCTCGGTGGGCAGCCATGCCGCCGTGGTGGCGCGCGCGCTCGCCATCCCGCTTGTCATCGGTGCGGGACGCGTCACGACCGAGGCGCTCAACGGCGATCATGTCCTCGTGGACGGCATCGAGGCCGTCGTCCATCTGCGCCCGGAGGAAAGCATCGCCGGCGCCTTTCGCGACAAGATGGCGATGCAGGCCGAGGCCCAGAAGCGCTATGCCGGGCTGCGCGACAAGCCCGCCACGTCGCGCTGCGGCACGACGGTCGCGCTGCACATGAATGCCGGGCTGATGGCGGATCTGCCCTCGCTCGAGGGCTCGGGCGCCGAGGCGGTGGGGCTGTTTCGCACCGAGCTTCAGTTTCTGGTCAACAACAAGATGCCCCGGCGCGCCGAGCTCGCGGGGATCTACGGCAAGGTGCTGGACGCCGCGCGCGGCCGCAAGGTGTGCTTTCGCACCCTCGATATCGGCTCGGACAAGGTGCTGCCCTACATGAAGCCGCGCGACGAGCCCAACCCGGCCATGGGCTGGCGCGCGATCCGCGTGGGGCTCGACAAGCCCGGCGTGATGCGCATGCAGCTTCAGGCGCTGATCCGCGCGGCGGCGGGGCGGCCGCTGTCGGTCATGTTTCCCTTCATCGCGCAGATGGAGGAATTCGCCGCCGGGCGCGATCACCTGATGCGCGAGCTCGAGCGCGAGGACCGGCTCGGCCATCCCCTGCCCGAAAGCGTCGAGGTCGGCGCGATGCTGGAGACCCCGTCGATCGCCTTCGCGCCGCATCGGTTCTTCGAGATGACCGATTTCGTGTCCATCGGCGGTAACGATCTCAAACAGTTCTTCTTCGCCGCCGATCGCGAGAACGAGCGCGTGCGTCGGCGTTACGACACGCTCAATGTCAGCTTCCTGACCTTCATCGAGCAGATCACCGAGCGCGCCGCCGTGGCGGCGACGCCGCTGTCGTTTTGCGGCGAGGATGCGGGACGCCCGGTGGAGGCGATGTGTCTCGCCGCGATGGGGGTGCGCACCCTGTCGATGCGGCCGGCCTCCATCGGCCCGGTCAAGCACATGATCCGCAGTCTCGATCTGGGCGAGGCGCGCGGCGTGATCGACGCCGCCCGGCGCAGCGGCGCACAGAGCGTGCGCCCGGCGGTGATGGACTGGCTGCGCGGGCAGGCGCCCTGATCCGGCCCGCGACCCCCGCTACTGGGCGGCCTCCGTCCCCGCCGTGGCAATCTGCAGCAGCGCATCCGCGTCGAGATGGCGCGCGAGATGATCGGCGAGGTCATCGAGCGTCGCATCGATCGTGCCGTCGTAATCGAGGCCGCTCGAACGGTGGCCGAGCGCGCCGAGAAACGCCCTGCGAAACCCGTCCTGCGTGAACACCCCGTGCAGGTAGGTCCCCGCGACACGTCCATCGCTGCGGATCGCGCCCTCATTCGCCCCGTCGATGCGCGCGAAGGGGCGGGCCCGGTCGGGTCCGTCGGTCCGGCCCATATGGATTTCGTACCCGTCGAGCGGCTCCGACCTCGCGGCATGGACGCCGCCGACGCGGCGCAGCGTCTTTTCGGGCGCCATCACGGTCTCGACATCGAGCAGGCCAAGTCCGGGCGTCTGCCCCGCCGGGCCATCCACCCCGTCGGGATCGTGGATCATCCGCCCGAGCATCTGGTAGCCGCCGCAAAGGCCGAGCACATGCCCGCCGCGGCGCAGATGCGCTGCAAGATCAACATCCCAGCCCTGCGCACGCAGGAAGTCGAGATCGCCGCGGGTTGATTTCGTCCCCGGCACGATCACGAGGTCGGTGTCGCCGGGCAGCGCCATGCCGGGCGCAAGCATCGTCACCGAAACCCCGGGCTCGAGGGCGAGCGGGTCCAGATCGTCGAAATTCGCGATCCGCGACAGCCGCAGGCAGACAACGTGAAGCCCGTCGCCGCGCGCGCGCGCCGGAATGTCGACCGCGTCCTCGGCGGGCAGGCGCTGCGCCGCCGCGAACCACGGCACCACGCCGAGCCCGCGCCAGCCGGTACGCGCCGCGATCAGGGCGTTGCCGTCGTCGAACAGCGCGGCGTCGCCGCGAAAACGATTGACGATGTAGCCGCGGATCATCGCCGCGTCTTCGTGCGCGAGCACCGCCTGCGTGCCGATGATCTGCGCGATCACCCCGCCGCGGTCGATGTCCCCCACCAGCACGACGGGCACCCCGGCGGCGCGCGCAAACCCCATATTGGCGATGTCGCCGGCGCGCAGATTGACCTCGGCGGGGCTGCCCGCCCCCTCGACCAGCACCAGATCGGCCGTCGCCGCGAGCCGGTCGAAGCTCTCGCGCACCGGGGCCATGAGCCGCGGCTTCACGTCGCGGTAGCCGCCCGCCTCCGAGCGGCCCCAGCGCCGGCCCTGCACGACGATCTGCGCGCCGGTCTCGGTCTCGGGCTTGAGCAGCACCGGGTTCATGTCGGTGTGGGGCGCGACCCCGCAGGCGCGCGCCTGCAGCGCCTGGGCGCGGCCGATCTCGCCGCCATCCTCGGTCACGGCGGCGTTGTTGGACATGTTCTGCGGCTTGAAGGGCCGCACCGCGAGGCCCCGGCGCGCGAAGGCGCGGCACAGCCCCGCCACCAGCAGCGACTTGCCCACATTCGAGCCCGTTCCCTGCAGCATGAGCGCGCGCGCCACGGGCCTCAGAACTCCACGCCGGCCTGGGCCTTCACGCCGTCGCGGAACGGGTGCTTGACCAGCGTCATCTCGGTGACGAGGTCGGCCGCCTCCAGAAGCTCGGGCTTGGCGTTGCGCCCGGTGAGCAGCACATGCGTCATCGCGGGCTTCTCATCGAGCAGGAAATTCACCACCGTGTCGATGTCGAGATAATCGTAGCGCAGCGCGATGTTGATCTCGTCGAGCATCACGAAGCGGATATCGGGATCGCGGATCAGCCCCTTCGCCGTCTCCCAGCCCGCCTCGGCGGCGGCCACGTCGCGCGCGCGGTCCTGCGTATCCCAGGTGAACCCCTCGCCGGAGACGTGAAAGCGGCAGGCCTCCGGGAAATGCGTGCGCAGGAAGGTCTTCTCGCCGGTCTCCCAGTTGCCCTTGATGAACTGCACCACGGCGCAGGGCATGCCATGCGCGATGCAGCGCATGATCATCCCGAAGCCGGAGGACGACTTGCCCTTGCCCGGCCCGGTATGGACCATCACGAGACCCTTCTCCTCGGTCTTGGTGGCCATCATCTTCTCGCGCGCGGCCTTGATCTTGCGCATCTTCTCGTTGTGGCGGGCATCGGCGTCGTCGCTCATCGGCAGACCTCGTGCTTGACGGGGCGGGACGGGGCGCGCACAAGGCGCGGGCTGGTGCCTGTCTTAGGGCAGGTGAAAAGGGAATGCGAGAGGGTCCGCCCGAATCGCAGCCGCCCCCGCGACCGTGACCGGAGAGGTCGCCCCGAACGCCACTGGCCGCAGGCCGGGAAGGCGGGGTGTCCGCCAGGGCCGAGCTCTGACATCCGCAAGCCGGGAGACCTGCCAGCACCCCGCGAGGGGGAGACGAAGCAGACGGGGTGTCTCTGCTCTCGGTGCGCGCCGCAGCGGCGCCGTGTCCGATGGCCGCCTTGTCCATGTGCAACCAACGCCCGGCGCCGCCGGGCCCGCCACGGGACAGAACCGATGAAACCGACCTTTCTTCTCGCCGCCTCGCTCGCCGCGACTGCCGCGGCCGCCCTCGCCGCGCCGCTCGACGGGGCGTTCGGCCCGATCGAGCGCCCCGCCGCGCCCGAATTCGACGATGACGCCGCGGCCACGACCGAGCTGCGCCGACGCACGATGCAGGCGGCCTCGGGCCATTTCCGCGCCCTCGACGCGATCCTGCGCGGGGATGCGCCGCAAAAGGAGCAGGTCACCCTGCACGCCGAGGCCCTCGCCGCGATCGCCGCCGATCTCGATACCGTCTTCGCCGCCGAGACACCGCATGCCGAGGGTGCGCTCGGCGCAAGCCCGCGGATCTGGGACGAGCCCGAGAGCTTCGAGCGCCATCTCGACGGGTTCCGCGATGCCACCGCCGACCTCGCCGCGGCGGCGGCGGCGGGGCGCTCCGATGGCGAGGATCTGCTCGCCGCGCGGTATCAATGCCTCGCCTGCCACCAGGAGATGCGCACCCGCTGAGTGGGCTGGGAGATTGACAGCCCGCACGCGCGGGGTCATTAGTAGGGGGCTGGTTCCTGTCGATGACAGGCGAAGAGGGAATGCGAGAGGGTCCGCCCGAATCGCAGCCGCCCCCGCGACCGTGACCGGAGAGGTCCCCCGCACGCCACTGGCCACAGGCCGGGAAGGTCGGGGAACCGCAGGAGCCGAGGCTCCGGGATCCGCAAGCCGGGAGACCTGCCAGCACGAACGACGCAACCGGACGGGGTGTGCCGGTGACGGGTCAGCAGTCGTGCTCCCGCCATGAAACCCTCGTCCCGAGACCTGAATCGAGGGACCCGACATGACACGCCTTCTCGCCATCCTCGCGGCCAGTATCGCGGCCGCGCCCGCTTTCGCGCACCATCCCACCGGCGGCGACGCCCCGCAGACCGTTGCCAACGGCCTGCTCAGCGGCCTCGCGCATCCGGTGATCGGCATCGACCACCTCGCCTTCATCGTGCTCGTGGGGCTGGCGGCGGCCGGGTCGGCGCGGCTCGTCGCCGGGCCGGCGGCCTTCATCGCGGCCACGGTGATCGGCACGCTGGTGCATGTGGGCGGGGTGACGCTGCCGCTCGCGCCGCTGGTGATCGGGCTTGCGACGGTGGCGCTCGGCGCGCTCCTGATCGCGGGGCGCAGGGTGTCGGGGCCGCTGGCGCTGGCGGGGTTCGCCCTTGCCGGGCTGTTTCACGGCTGGAGCTATGGCGGCGCCGTCATCGGGGCGAC
>PUKW01000035.1 GCA_003550665.1 Paracoccaceae bacterium
AAGATCGACTGATGGCGCAGTTCCATGTCTACCGCGTCGCCGGCACCCGGCTGGTGCTCGATCTGCAGACGGATCTGATCGAGACCGGCACGCGCGTGGTCGCCCCGCTGGTGCCGGCCGCTTCGGGGCCGAAAGCCATCGGGCGTCTCGAGCCCGTGTTCGAGATCGAGGGCGACGCGCATGTCCTGCACACGGCCGAGATGGCCGCGATCCCCTCAGCCCTGCTCACGGCGCCGCCCGTGGCTGATCTTTCCGGCTTCGACTACGAGATCCGCGGAGCGCTCGACATGGTCTTCTCGGGCTTCTGATCAGTCCATGTATCGCGGCGTGCTCACTCGCCAGCCGCGCCGGCGCCGGGGGCCAACGCGCCCGGCTTGCGGTTCCGGCGCATCGTCGTGTGCGGGGCCTGCGGGCTCGGGTGCCTGCGCCGGCGGCGGTGTCTCGACCCCCGCCTGTGTCTCGAGGTCGCGCCACATCCGCTCATCGAAGCGGTCCGCGCCGAGGATCCAGGCGGCGGCACGGGCATAGACACGGGCATCGAGCGCCTCGTTGCGCTCGCGCATCTTCTGCCATTCCTGCCGCGCGTAGCCGCGCTTGTTGCGGATCGTGACCAGCTGCTCGGCCACCAGCTGCCTGAGCCATTCGCTGTCGGCCCAGTCGGGCAGGTGTATGGTGCCCGGCGGGTGCGGCGCGCCCGCCGCGCGCGCCTCATCCGAGTGCCGCTCCAGTCGCAGATGGCGATAGGTCTCGGCCTTGAAGGTGGCCGTGGCCACCGACCAGAGCCGCGCGCCGCGTCTGAGCCGCCGGCCGCCCAGCGTGGCGTCCACGAAGGTGGGTCCCGATACGGGCGTGGCGCGGTTGAAGCCTTCGAGCCCTTTCACGGGCGCGACCTGCGCGAAGCCCTGGCTGCGCGCCCAGCCATGGACGGCGGCGGACTCGTAGCCGGTATCGATGGCGAGCTTTGCCAGCGTCATGAGCGCGCCGTGCTCATGCGCCCATGTCCGGCTCAGAAGGCCGCTCAGCGCTTCCCAGCACTGCGGATCATCCGGCCCGCCCGCGATCACGACATGATCGACGAGCCAGCTTTGCAGACCCCGCCCCCAGGCCCAGACATCGACCTCGATACGGTCCTTCTGCACATCCGCGCCCGCGGTCAGGAAGAGGCCGCCCGCCGGGATCTGCGCGGCAAACACCTCGCGCCGGTCGGCCAGCCGCTGCCAGTCCGGCGCATCGCCCGACTCCACCCAGGTCTCGCCGAGCAGGGTATTGCGCGCCGCGCGCAGCATCTCATCCGAGCCCTGCGCGGCGAGCCAGTCGCGCGCGATCTGCTCCCAGCTCTTCCAGCCGATCGGCGAGTAGAGCGCCGAGAGGTGGAACCCGATCGCCTTCGGATCCGCCGGCACCGCCGTCGCCCGCCATTCGCCCCGCGCCAGCATGTCGGTCTTGTGGTGCTCGGCGATCGGCCGGTCGCAGCCTTCGCAATGGTAGGCCGCGGTCTCCGGCCGCCGCTTTGCCCAGCGCAGGCGTTCGAACTGCAGCCACTGCATGGTGCCGCAATGCGGGCAGGGGACGTAATACCGGCGCTGGTCGCTGGCCTCGAAGGCGCGCTCGATGCGCGACAGCCCCCGGATCGTGGGGGTCGAGACCATGAACAGCTTGCGCCGATGCGCGAAGGTGGTGGTGCGCGCTTCCGCCAGCGTGACCGGATCACCCTCCTCATCGGCCGAGGCGGGGTAGGCGTCGACCTCGTCGAGAAACACGTAGCGTGCGGGCATCGAGCGCAGGCCGGTGGCCGAGTTCGCGCCGGTGAGCACGAGAAGGCCGCCGGGGAACTCCTTCGAGAGCATCGAGTTGCCGGCATCGCGCGATCGCGCCGGGCTGACGCGCTCGCTGAGCGCGGCGCTGTCGGCGATCAGCGGATCGATCCGTCCGCGCGAGGCGCGCTTGGCCATCTCGACGGTGGGCAGCACGGCGAGCATCGGGCCCGGCGCGTGGTGGATGACAAAGCCGATCCAGTTGTTGCCCGCCTCGGTCGCGCCCACCTGCGCGGCCTTCATGAAGCTGACGCGCTGCGCCGGATGGCCCGGGCTCAGCGCATCCATGATCTCGCGCAGGTAAGGTGTGCGCGCGGTCCGGTAGCGCCCGGGCTCGGCCGAGGCACGCGACGACAGCCAGCGATGCCGGTCCGCCCATCCCGACACCGTCAGATCCGGGTCGGGCCGCATCCCCCGGCGCCAGGCGCGCAGGATGTCCTCGGCACCCTCGAAGTCGAGCTCGAGGCCGGACGTCAGGTCGTCGTCGGCCGGATCGTGTGCGGTGTCTCCCTCATCCAAGCGTGACCCTGAGGTCGGCGAGGGCCTCGAGCTGCTCTCGGACATGGGCTTCCAGCACCCTTTGCAGGATCGCAGTCTCGACCGTTGCGGGTGCGCCCGATGCCTTCTCCATCTCTGCGGATAATTGCGCGGCCATCTCTGCGGCCACGCGCGTCGGCCAGGTGACCCAGGTGTCGCGCTCCTGCCGGGCGAGGCG
>PUKW01000326.1 GCA_003550665.1 Paracoccaceae bacterium
AACTCCGATCAGATGCAGCAGATGTGCGCGGCCTGTCACATGGCGTCGGGGGAGGACACGGACGACCTGCTCTTCATTCCCGAGGAGTACCGCGTCAATTGATGCGGCGTGCCGGCGCGGGGGCACTCCGCGCCGGACCTTTGCAAGCGCCCGAGACTATTGCGCGGCGCAATGCGCCCCGCCGGGGGCGAGCCCGGAACCGAGCGCGACGGGCGGCGGCGCCTCCATCGGGTCGGGCAGGCCGGTCGCGGCCGTATCCGCCACCACGATCAGCGCAAGCCCCGCAATCGCGAGCAGCGCGACGACCGACCGGCTCAGGGCAAGGCGGGGTGCCTCGGTCATGCCGCCACCTCCCGCCCGCGCGGCTCGGCCGCGGGCAGCAGCACCGGACGCAGCCTGACCCCGATGATCGAGCCCGCGAACGCCGCCGCGAGCCACACCCAGCCATGCAGGCTGCCGGTGGACACGCCGCTGAAGAAGGCGCCGACATTGCAGCCAAAGGCAACCCGCGCGCTGTAGCCCAGCACCAGCCCCGCCATCAGCACGCAGACCCAGCCCTGCGGCTTGAGCCGCACCACCTGCGCATCCGGGCTGCGCCGCCAGCGCATCGCCATGAAGGCGCCGAACAGAAGCCCGATATTGGTCAGCGTGGTGATGTCGGTGAGCACGCTCGCCGTCAGCCGCTCGGCATGGGCCGGGTTGGCCCAGAAGGCGTTGGCCGCGACATCCGCGCCGCCCGCCTGCGCGATCTTCGCGCCCCACAGCCCGAGCCCGTAGACGATGCCCCAGGGCTGCCCGGCAATGACCAGATTGGCCAGCGCGAGCGCCGCGACGAGCCCCGCGGCAATCCAGAGCCGTGCCGGCGGCATCCGCTTGCCCGGCTCGGCGCGCCACCAGATCAGCCCGGCGAGCGCCGCCAGCCCCGCCAGCGTGAGCACCAGACCGCCATTATCGCCGAACATCCCCTGCAGCGTGAGCACCGGCAGGCTGCCGAGCGACGTCCACCAGCCCAGATGCAGCGTGCCGAAGAAGCTGCCCGCGATGAACCCCACCAGCGCGAGCGCCCCGATCGCGTTGCCGCTGCCGGCATTGACCAGCGTGCCCGAGCCGCAGCCAAAGACGATCTGCATCGCGATGCCGAAGACGAAGGCCGCGACGATCATCGCGAGGCCCACCGGCGCATGCGCGCCCGACAGCTCCTCGGGCGCCGCGGCCAGAAGCGGCAGCGCCACCGCCGCCGTGATCCCGACGGCGAGAACCTGCGCGAGAAACCCGCGCCCGTCGCGCTCGAACCAGATCTGGCGCCACGGCCCGGAAAACCCGAGCCGCAGCCCCTCGAGCACCAGCCCGAAGCCGAGCCCGATCGCGATAAGCAACCCGGCCTGCGGCCCGGCGGCGACGAAGCCCGCCAGGACCAGGAACAGACCGCCGAGTACAAGCCCCGAACGTGTCAGGATCATGCCACGCCCCCGATCAGCCGAACAGGCCGCTGAACCAGTCCACGGTGTTGGTCCAGTAATACTGGATACGCCCCGGTTCATTGTCGAGCGCGCCGCCGGACTCGCCGTATTCGGCCATGCTTTCGGCATACATGCGCACCCCGTCGAGCCCGGCGAGCTCGCTCATGCCGAACCAGTTGATCGCCGCCCAGTGGCCGGTGTTGCAGAACGACACGGTGAGCGCGCCGTCCTCGTGCCCGGCGGCGTCGGCGAGCTCGACGGCACGCGCCGAGTCGACCATGCGCTCGCCGTCGAACCAGTCTTCGTAGCTCAGGTTGTCGGCGCCCCGGATCGTGCCGGGCCGCGCGATCGTCCAGGCCAGCCCCTCGAAGAAGCCCGAGGGGCGCGCATCGACGAGCTTCGCATCGCCGGACTCGGAGAGCTCGCGCACCTCGTCGGTGGTCACGCGGTGCTCCTCGGTCCAGTCGGCCTCGAAATCGCTCGCGGCGACCTCGGCGGCGCTGTCCTCGGTGGGCAGCCCCTCGGCCTTCCACGCCTCGAAGCCGCCATTGACGAGCGCGAGATCCTCGACGCCCATGGATTTCAGCGTCCAGTAGACGCGCGCGGCGGCCCCCATATCGGTTGGATCGGTGCCCTCGTGCAGGAGGGCGACGGGGGTGTCGGCGGTGATGCCGAGCCGCTGCGCCTCGGCCTCGAAGTCCTCGACCTCGCGCAGCGCGCCGGGGTTGTCGTCCGGGCCGCGCCAGGCGGCGTAGGTGGTGCGCACGGCGCCGGGGATCACGCCGCTGTCGCCGGTGACATGGACGACGCGGATCTCCTCGCCATTGTCGAGCATCCCGGCCAGATCGGCGGGGTCGAGAAGGGGCCCCCAGCCGTCGGGCGCGGCCATGGCGCCGGCCGGCAGCGCGGCGGCGATGAGGGCGATGGCGGAACTGCGCTGCAGAACACTGGTCATCTCTGTCTCCTTCGTTGGGCTCGGGCGGGAAGGCTCCCGCGCGCTCGAACCGGCATATGCGTCATTCGCCCCCGGCTGGCAAATCGTTACCCCGCCCGGCGCGTGGCCGCGTG
>PUKW01000113.1 GCA_003550665.1 Paracoccaceae bacterium
CGATGCTCGCCGGGGCGGGGGCGGCCGTGCCGTCGGGATAGACGAGCCCGGCCGAGATCACGAGCTTGGCGGCATCCTCGACCGACATGTCGAGCACGATCACGTCGGTTGCGGGCACGAAACCTCAGAAGCGCAGATCGAAATGCCGCGTGAGGCCGAGGCTGGCTGTCAGCTGGTTGCGGCTGCCCTGCCGCACGATGGGCGAGCCTGCCGCATCACCGCGCAAGCGATCATAGCGAACCGACCCGGTGACGCCCCAGTCATCGCTGAGCGGTTGGTACGCACCGAGCTCAAAGCCGATCGAATGCACGCCCCCGCCGGGCGCGTAGCTGCTCAGTGACGACTGCGCCGCTTCCGCGGCAGTGACCCCGAAATAGGTCCGCGCGAAACGCGTGTTTCCGAACTCTGCGCGCGGCCCGGCATGCAGGATCAGACCGCTGTCGTCGCGATAGATGGCATTCGCCCCGAGCTCGCCTGCGAGCGCCCCGTGGCCGATGACCCCATAGCGCAGCTCCCCGTAAACCTGCCAGAGCTCCGTCGTGTGGTGCACCCCAAGTCCGACTTCGATCGAAGCATCCACATCATCGAGGCCTGCAAGCTCGTCCGCCCCCTCGCGCTCCCCGATCAAGCGGAAGGCCCCGCGCAGGCCGGTCCCCGGCGCGAAATGCCGCGGGCCATCGGGGTCGCCCAGTTCCACGCGGCCCAGGCGCAGCCCGGTGAAGCCAAAGCTCCCGGTCGGGCCCACGCGATAGCTGTCGGAGCCGAAATAGCTCGGCGCGAGGCTCGCACCCCCCGTCAGGGAAAACGACAGAGCCCTATCCTGCGCTGCGGCAGGGTGGCCCATCAGAGCAGCGGAAGAGGCCGCCACCGCGATGAAGGAACGGAACAAAGGCATCACTGTATCCCTCCGTAAAATATTTTGCTTGCCGCGATCGCCACGCGCGTGAGGTAGGGTGCGCGTCGCTCACTTCTAGCGCCCGCCGCTGGGAGCTCCCGGTTGTTGGCGACGTCCAGGTCGAGAAGCCGCTCATGGGTGTCGTCGCGCGCCTCACCTTGCGTATGGGTGGCCGATGCGAATCTTCACTCGGCGCCGACGGCGCAGGCGTTGTGGGTACACACTTCGGCAACGGCGCGTCCCGGTCAAGCGGCCCGGCGCGCGCGCAAACCTGCCGATGCAGCCGGGGTCAGGGCGCGAGAACAATCTTGGGCGCCGCGACCTCGCCGGCATCGAGCGCGCGGAACGCCTCGGCCCCCGCGGCGAGCGGTCGCTGCTCAAACCAGTTGAGCGCGCCCAGCGACCCCGCCGCCATCGCCGCCAGCGTGTCGGCAAAATCGTCGGGTGTGTAGCAGTAGGACCCCGTCAAGGTGATCTCCTGCAGGGTGAGGCGGCGGATGTCGAAGCCCGCATCGCCGGGCAGCAGCCCCACATGCACGATCACGCCACCGGGGCGCACCCAGGCCGAGGCCAGCGCACGCGTCGCCGCGGCACCGACCGCGTCGATCACGAGGTCGATCGGTGCAGCCTGCGCGTCATCGGGGCCGATCGCGTCGAAGCCCTGCCCCTGCGCCACCTCACGCCGCCGCGCATTGGTTTCGACAATGGTGACGGGACCGGCGATCAGATGCCGCGCCGCAAGCGCCGCCGCAAGCCCGATCGCGCCACCCCCGAGCACCGCCACCGACGCGCCCCGCGCCTGCGCGCCCAGCCGCCCGGCCCCGAGGCGCACCGCGTGCCACGCCACCGCGAGCGGCTCGGTCAGCGCCGCGGTGGCGAGCGTCATGCCCTCGGGCACCGGCAGGACATTGCGCTCGGGGATGGTGACGAACTGCGCGAAGGCGCCGGGGCGCGGCGGCATCGAGATGATCTCGCGGGTCGGCGACAGGTGCGGCCGCCCGGCGCGCGCCTGCGGGCAATCGGGGTCCACCACGAGCGGATTGATCGTCACCCGCTCCCCGGCGCGGGGCCCCTCGGCGACGTGACCCGCGGCCTCGTGGCCGAGGATGAGCGGCGGCGGGCGGCGCTCGTCATGGCCGTGATAGGCGTGCATGTCCGAGCCGCAGATGCCCACCGCACCCACCTCGACGAGCAGCTCGCCGGGGCCGGGGCGCGGCGGGTCGGCCTGCTGCACCTCCAGCCGGTTCGGACCCGTATAGACCAGCGCCTGCATCCGCGACCCTCCTATTTCGCGCTGAAGCCGCCATCGACGAACAGCGTCTGCCCGGTGACATAGGCCGCCGCGTCCGAGCACAGGAAGATCGCCGCGCCGTGCAGATCCTCGAGCCGGCCATTGCGCCCGATCGCGGTCGCCGCGGCGTTGCGCGCGGCGAGTTCCGGGTCGGAGAAGACCGGGTCGGTGAGCGGGGTCGGAAAGAAGCCCGGCGCGATGGCGTTGCAGGTGATGCCGCGCGGCGACCAGGCCTCGGCCATGGCGCGGGTGAGCTGCACGACCCCGCCCTTGGCCGCGCCGTAGGGTGCGGAGTTGGGAAAGGCGCGCGCCGATTGCAGTGAGGCGAGGTTGAGGATCCG
>PUKW01000271.1 GCA_003550665.1 Paracoccaceae bacterium
CTCCGGCCTGGCGCTCCGTCAGGTGTTCCAGTACCAGCCCGACAAGCTGTCGGACGCTTCGGTGCTGTCCACCTTCGCCGGTGCGAAGCTCGTCGACGCGAACCGTGTCTACAAGTTCGAGCTGGCTAGCTGAACCATTCAGCATGGCGCGGGGTCGGTGGCTTAGGCTGCCGGCCCCGCTGCCGTTCGGGAGGTTCGCGTGATTATCCACTGGTACTGGACGGGCGGGCCGATGCCTGCGTGGCAGTGGGACATCGTGCTGGCCTGGCAGGTGATGCATCCGGACGTCGAGGTGCGCGGCTGGACGGACGAGACGATTCCGAAGCTGAGGAATCAGGACCTGTTCGACGACCCGGGCCGGTTCTCGCCGAAGTCGAACGTGGGGCAGTACCGGGCGAACCTGCTGCGTTACGAGCTGCTGCTCGATTACGGCGGCGTGTGGGTCGACACTGATTTGGAGCCGCAACGGCACATCGGTCCGCTAATCGAGCAGGGCGCGTTCGTCGCGTGGGAGACGCAGGACAAGTGGATAAACAACGCGCTGCTGGGTTTCCCTGCCGGCCATCCCGCGATGCAGACGATCGTGGACGGGCTGCGCGATTCGGTGCTGTCGAAGCGGCATCTGCGGTCGAACCATCAGTCGGGAGCGCGGTACATCACGCCGATTCTGCGTGACCGTGACGACGTGACGGTCCTCGACCAGCATCTCGTGTACCCGTACCGTTACGATGAGCTGCACAGGGCGGACGAGGACTTTCCGGATGCGTGGGTGGTGCACCGGTGGGCTAACGCGATGAGGCAAACGGGTGTCTAACGGTCAGTGGGCGATGGACGCCGGCAGCCTGAAGCTGCTGGACGAGCGGCTGGCCGGCCTGCGTCCTGCACTGTCCGTGGAATGTGGATCCGGTGCGTCGACACCGATTCTGCGCCGCTGGTCCGGGTGGGCAGTGTCGTTCGAGCATCTGCCGGATCAGGCGCTCGCAGTGGCCGGTCTGGACGTGCCCGGTGAGGTTCGCATCGTTCCGGTTCAGGATTCTTTTTATCGGACGCACCCGCCGGACGGCATCGAGTTCGCCCTTATCGACGGTCCTGTCGCACGGCTGCATGGCCGTGGCGGGACGCTGCCGGGACTGTGGCGGCATCTCGCACCGGGCGCGGTCGTGTGGCTAGATGACTTCGACCGGGAACATGAGCAGCAGTGCGTCGCTGGATGGGCCGAGATGTACGATTTCGACACGGAGCGTGTCGACGACTTCGTAGTGGAGATCAGGCCCAAATGGTGACTCTGTCTGCCGCAGTCATGGCGCATCCGGTGCGCCGTCAGTACGTCGACGAGCTGCTGCCGAAGCTCGGTGACGTGCCGGTGGCGTGGGATCAGGTTTCGACGCCGTCGACGGACACGGAACAGCGATGGGCGGTCGGCCGTGCGGCGTGGGCGGCTCACGACCCGGATGCGGACTGGCATGTGGTCGTGCAAGACGACGCGCTCGTGTCCGACCGGTTCCTCGAAGGGCTGGCTGGGGCGCTCGCGCACGTGCCGTTCGGGGTGATCGTGTCGGCGTATTGCGGGACGATGCGGCCGAACCAGCAGATGGTCAGGTCGGCTATCGGCCGTGCGGAGAAGCATGGGGCGTCGTGGGTGACGATGCAGTCGCTGAACTGGGGTGTGGCGTGGGCTGCTCCGGTCGCGTCGATTCCGGCGATGCTGGAGTGGTGCGACGGGCAGGTCGGGCTGAGCTATGACACGCGGACGGGCCGTTACTACCGGGACGAGATGGGCTGGGCGTGCTGGTACACGTGGCCGTCGCTGGTGGACCATCGGCAGGGGCCGTCGATCGCGGGGCACGAGTCGGCAGGCCGGTTCGCGCACCGGTTCGCGGAGGATGCGACGGTGCCGGACTGGTCGGCGCTCCCTCCGGACGAGTCTGCGGACGTTCGGGCGTTCCGTAACGCTCAGTCGGGCAGGCTGGTGGTGGTCAGGGATGACGTGGCAGCGTCTCAGATGGCGCGTGCGCGACGATGGGTCGAGGTGGATGCCGAGACACTACCGCTTGCCTCGCACGCGCTCAGGTAGCATCTCACAGGCTCAGGAGGCTGACGTGGTCGTCTACAGGAACATGCGGACCGGCAGGGTCGTCACCGTTACGGACCCGACGGCCATCGAGCAGATGGATGCCGCGTCGAAGTGGATCAGGGTCGAGCGGGAAACGACGTTCGAGGACGGCACGGCTGACGGCATCTACCATCGTGGTGGCCCGTGGTTCGACGTGACCGTGAACGGTGAGACGGTGAAGGTTCAGGGCCGGCAGAACGCTGAGGACCGCTACGGCGAGATGGGTGGCATCTGATGGCTTTCGCAACGCTGCAGCAGCTCGCGGCACGCATCCCGGGCGGCATCCCGCAGGACGAGGAGGCACGTGCGGAAGCACTGCTGGTCGACATCTCGTCGATGATCGCGGACCTCGTGGACACGGAGACGGCGGAGGCGTGGTCGTCGACCGCCCCGGACGTGGTCGTCGCGGTGA
>PUKW01000130.1 GCA_003550665.1 Paracoccaceae bacterium
ATGGTGCAGGGGCATCTCGCCGAAATGGCGCTCGACGTGGACGCGGCCGCGCTGCTCGTCTACCGCGCGGCCTGGACCAAGGACTCGGGCGCGGCGCGCATCAGCCGCGAGGCGGCGATGGCCAAGCTGCACGCCACCGAGGCCGCGCAGCGCGTCATCGACCAGGCCGTGCAGATCCATGGCGGCGACGGGGTGCGCGTGGGCGAAGCCGTCGAGAGCCTTTACCGCGAAATCCGCGCGCTGCGCATCTACGAGGGAGCCTCCGACGTGCAGAAACTCATCATCGCGCGCGCGGCACTCGCAGAGGCCGGGCGATGAGCTGGGGCCGCGATTTCCGCATCGAGTTCAATCACTGCGACCCGGCCGGGATCGTCTTCTACGGGCGCTATTTCGAGATGACCAATTCGCTGCTGGAGAACTTCTTTCGCGAGGTGGTGCAGTATCCCTACGAGGACATCACGATGCGCGACGGCTGCGGTGTGCCCACCGTCCATGCCGAGGCCGATTTCAAGGCGCCCTGCTATCTCGGCGAGCTGATCCGCTTCGATCTCGATGTGCGCCGCATCGGCGGCGCGAGCGCGGATTTCGCCATCACCGCCCATGCGGGCGGCACGACGCGGCTGACGGCGGCGATCACGATGGTCTGGATCGGCCCCGACGAGCGCCCCGCGCCGTGGCCCGATCGCATCCGCGACCGGCTCGCCCTGCATCTTTCGGCCGAGGAGAACCCATCATGAGCACCACGACCGCCAACGAGATCCTGCACCCGTCGAACTGGCGCGCCACGCCGGGCTATTCGGTGGGCGTCGCGGCGCGGGGGCGCACGCTCTATCTCGGCGGACTGATCGGCTGGAACGCGGAGCACGAGTTCGAGACCGACGACTTCATCGGCCAGGTCGAGCAGACCCTGCGCAACATCGTCGCCGTGCTCCATGAGGGCGGCGCGGGGCCCGAGCATCTCGTGCGGCTGACCTGGTATGTCACGGACAAGCAGGAATCCCTCGCCCGGCTCAAGGAGCTCGGCGGTGTCTACCGGTCCGTGATCGGCAAGAACTTCCCGGCGATGGCGCTGGTGCAGGTCGCCGGGCTCGTTGAGGACCGCGCGAAGGTCGAGATCGAGGCGACGGCCGTCATCCCCGACGGCTGAACCGCCGCGCCCCTTCGCCACCAACAACAGGGAGACGACAATGCTGGGGCCAAGCGCACATACCGACAGCTTCACCCGCGACCGGCTGCCGCCCTCCGACCAGTGGCCGGATCTGCTGCTCGACGGGTTCGAGTATCCCGAATATCTCAACGCCGCCGTGGAGCTGACCGACCGCATGGTCGAGCGCGGCTTCGGCGATCACACCGCGCTCATCGGCAATGGCCGCCGGCGCAGCTACAAGGAACTCACCGACTGGACCAACCGGCTCGCGCATGCGCTGGTGGCGGATTACGGCGTGCGCCCCGGCAACCGGGTGCTGATCCGTTCGGCCAACAACCCGGCGATGGTGGCAGCGTGGCTGGCGGCGACGAAGGCGGGCGCGGTGGTCGTCAACACCATGCCGATGCTGCGCGCCGGGGAGCTTTCGAAATTCGTGGACAGCGCCGAGGTGGGCCTCGCGCTGTGCGACACGCGGCTGATGGACGAGATCGTCGCCTGCGCCAAGACCTCGCGCTTTCTCAAGAAGGTCGTGGGCTTCGACGGCACCGCCAACCATGACGCCGAGCTCGACCGCGCCGCGCTCGACAAGCCGGTCAGCTTCGAGGCGGTGCGCACCGGGCGCGACGACGTGGCGCTCTTGGGCTTCACATCGGGCACCACCGGCCGGCCCAAGGCGACGATGCATTTTCATCGCGACATCCTCATCATCGCGGATGGCTATGCGCGCGAGGTGCTCGGCGTGCGCCCCGATGACGTGTTCGTGGGCTCGCCGCCGCTGGCCTTCACCTTCGGGCTCGGAGGGCTCGCGGTGTTTCCGCTGCGCTTCGGGGCAGCAGCGGCGCTTCTGGAGACGGCCTCGCCGCCCAATCTCGTCGAGATCATCGAGAAATACCGCGCCACGGTGTGTTTTACCGCGCCCACGGCCTACCGGGTGATGATGCAGGCGATGGAGGATGGCGCGGACCTGTCGAGCCTGCGCGCGGCGGTCTCGGCGGGCGAGACGCTGCCCGCGCCCGTCTACGAGGAATGGATGGAGAAGACCGGCAAGCCGATGCTCGACGGGATCGGCGCGACCGAGATGCTGCACATCTTCATCTCCAACCGCTTCGGAGATTCGCGTCCGGCCTGCACCGGCAAGCCGGTCACGGGCTACGAGGCGCGGATCGTGGATGACGACATGGCCGAGAAGCCGCGCGGCGAGGTCGGCAAGCTCGCCGTGCGCGGGCCGACGGGCTGCCGCTATCTCGACGATCCGCGCCAGCGCGATTACGTGCGCGGCGGCTGGAACATCACCGGCGACACCTTCTGGCAGGACGACGAAGGTTATTTCCACTTCGCCGCGCGCTCGGACGACATGATCCTGTCGGGCGGCTACAA
>PUKW01000249.1 GCA_003550665.1 Paracoccaceae bacterium
CCGGTGTGCAGCCCGGCGCTGTTGGACGGGACACATCCGCTGCGCCGGCCCGAGGATCTCGCGGATCACACGCTGCTGCATGTGCAATGGCGCATGCAGGGCGCGACATCACCGAACTGGCGCATGTGGCTGCGCGCCGCCGGGCTTGCCCATCTCGACGCCGAGCGCGGCCCGCGCTTCAGCATCGACAGCCTCGCGCTGCAGACCGCGATCGACGGCCACGGGGTTGCGCTCGCGCTGCATTCGCTGGTGGCGCCTGACCTCGCCACGGGCCGGCTGGTGATGCCGTTCGGCCCGCCCGGCGCGGACTGGCAGCAGTTCTGTTACTACCTCGTCTGGCCGAGGGCGGACGGCGCACGGCGCAAGGTGCGGGTCTTTCGCGACTGGGTCATGGCCGAAGCCGCCGCCGGGCCCGCACCATGAGTCAACTCGGCGAGCGCTTCGCGAGGATGCGCTGCAGGGTGCGCCGGTGCATGTTGAGCCGGCGCGCCGTCTCCGAGACATTGCGCTCGCATTGCTCGAAAACGCGCTGAATGTGCTCCCAGCGGACCCGGTCGGCCGACATCGGATTATCCGAGGGCGGCGGCAGGGGGTCCGCCTCGCCGGCAAGCAACGCATTGACGACATCATCGGCATCCGCGGGCTTGGAGAGATAATCCGTCGCGCCCATCTTCACCGCGGCGACCGCGGTGGCGATGGCGCCGTAGCCGGTCAGCACGACGATCCGGCTGTCGGGCCGCGCCTCGCGCAGCCGTTCGACCACATCAAGCCCGTTGCCGTCCTCGAGCCGCAGATCGATCACGCCGTGCGCCGGCGCGCCGTTCTTGACCGCGGCGAGCCCTTCGGCGACGCTCGACGCCATGGTCACCGGCTCGAAGCCGCGCTTTTCGAGTGCGCGGGCGAGGCGACGCAGGAAAACCTCGTCGTCATCGACGAGCAGAAGCGAGCGGTCGGCTCGCATGTTCGGATCACGCGTCATGGCGTTCCACCCCATCACAACTGTTGCGAGAAGGTATAGCGCGCCGCTCGAGGCGGTCAATTTAGCTCAGGCGTTTTCGATGAAGCAGGCGGCGCGCTCTGCGACCTCCTCGACCGTCGCATCGCGGCGGAAGAATTCCACAAAGCCGTGGCCCGGCAGGGCGAGATAGGTATGGGTGGAATGATCGACGAGGTAATAGGGATCGTCCGTGTCCTCGCGCTGGTAGTAGACGCGATACGCCTGAGCGGCGGCGTGCACCTGCTCGTCGCTGCCGGTCAGACCGATCATGTCGTCGTGAAACTGCTCCGTGAAGCTCGCGAGCACTTCGGGCGTATCGCGCTCGGGGTCGACGGAGACAAAGACCGGGCGCGCCTCGAGACCGCGCTCGTGCAAGGCGTCGGCGGCGCGGGCGTTGCGCGCATTGTCGAGCGGACAGACATCCGGGCAGAAGGTGAAACCGAAATAGATAAGCGCGGGCTCGGAGACGACATCCGCATCCGTGACGGTCGCGCCGGTCTGATCGACAAGTTCGAACGAGCCGCCGAGATCGGCGTCGCCGGCCACCTGCGATCCGCGGCATTCGGCGAATTGGTCCGCATCCGCGTTCCCGGCGATCATGAAATACCCCATGCCGCCCATCAGCGCGGCCACCAGGCCCGCTGCGACCACCGCATAGATCCGCATTGCCTGCCCTCCGGATTGCGCGCCCCTGCGCCGTCGGAGCGCATTGATGACGCAAGCGCGCGCGACTAACAATGCGCTATCGCGAAGCTGTGACAACAGGCCCCATCATGACCACCGAGGAAGCCGGACTGTTCCGGCGCCGGACCCGCAGCGGCTGGGTTCGGCTGCGCACGCTGATCCTTCTGCGCTGGCTCGCGATCGCGGGGCAGACCGCGGCGATCGCGGTGGCGGATCTGTGGTTCGGAATGCAGTTCAATGCGGCGCTGGCCTATCTCGTCGTGGCGGCGTCGGTTCTGGCCAACGTGGTGGCGGTTCTGACGGTGCCGGTGGGGCGGCGGCTGACGGAATTCGAGGCGATGCTCACGCTGCTGTTCGATATCGTCCAGCTCGGCTTCCTGCTGCATCTGACGGGCGGGCTCAACAATCCCTTCGCGATGCTGATCCTTGCGCCGGTGACAATCTCGGCGACGGCGCTGCACCTGCGCACGACGGTGTCGCTCGGGCTCGTGGCGCTCGCGCTGGTGACGCTGAACGCGCTGTTTCACCAGCCGATGCGGCTGCCGACGGGCGAGCCGCTCGAGCTGCCGCCGCTCTTCGAGCTGGGGCACTGGCTCGCGATCGTGATCGGGATCGTGTTTCTCGGGCTCTACACGCACCGCGTCGCCTCCGAGATCCACGCGATGTCGCAGGCGCTACTGGCGACACAGATGGCGCTCGCGCGCGAGCAGAAGCTGACCGATCTGGGCGGCGTGGTGGCGGCGGCGGCGCATGAGCTCGGCACCCCGCTGGCCACCATCAAGCTGGTCTCGAACGAGCTGGCCGACGAGCTGGCCGAGCGGCCCGAGCTGCGCGCCGATGCCGAGTTGATCCGCGAGCAGGCCGATCGCTGCCGCGACATCATGCGCTCCATGGGACGCGCCGGGAAGGCGGACTCGCATCTGCGCCGCGCGCCACTCGAGACCCTGCTGCGCGAGGCCGCCGAGCCCCATGCCGGCCGGGGCAAGCATGTCGTCTTTACCCTTGACCCGCAGGATACCTCGATTTCGGTGCAGCGGCGCCCGGAGGTCATCCACGGGCTGCGCAACCTGATCCAGAACGCGGTGGATTTCGCCTGCGACGCGGTCGAGATCGCCGCAAAGGCCGATGCCGAAACCATCACCGTGCAGATCCGCGACGACGGGCCGGGCTTTTCCCCGCAGGTTCTCGCGCGCATCGGCGATCCCTTCATGCGCGCGCGCGGGCCCGCGGATGCGCAGCGCGCCGGCTATGAGGGCATGGGGCTGGGGCTGTTCATCGCCAAGACGCTGCTCGAGCGTTCCGGCGCACGGATCGAGTTCGCCAACGCCGCCGAGGGTGGCGCGCAGGTGACACTGTCCTGGCCGCGCGACCGGCTCGAGACCGCGCGCGGCGGTGAACTCGCGCCCAATCAGGCGCTCGAGGCGTGACGCCGACCGCGCATGCCGGATGGTTAACGGCAATTTAACCAATTCCTGAAAGGCTCGTTAACAGTGCATGGGGCGCTGCAGACTGGAGCCGATGACCGATCACCTCATTCTCGCGGGCATCACGACATTCGCGGCGCTGGCGACTGCGCTGGTCGTGCTGATCCTGTTTCACGCCTATCTCGACCGGCGCAAACCGCCGTCGATCTTCGACGGGCGCGATGCCGACGACACCGTCTTTGTCTTCGATGGCGGCACCCTGCTCGACGCCACGGCCTCGGCGCGGCGCCTGCTCGCCGATGCGCCTGCGGCAGCCGATGACCGCGCGCGGCTCGTCGCCCGGCTCGGGTCGCGCTTTCCCGATCTCGCCGACCGGCTGGCCGAGCTGCACCGCGCCGGCATCGTCACGATGCGCGCCAAGGGCGATGCGCTCATGACATTGACCGCCGAGTGGCAATCCGGCCTGACCCGGCTGACCCTCTCGGCGAGCGAGGCGCTCGCGCCCTATGCCGGGGCCGGGGTCGCGCGGCTGCAGGTCATGGAGGACGAACTCGCCGAGCTGCGCCACGCCGTCGCCGCGGCGCCGGTGCTGATCTGGCGCGAAACCGGGAGCGGGCAGGTGACATGGGCCAACGGCCCCTATTTCGACCGGCTGGGCGCCGGCGAGGCGCTGAGCTGGCCGCTGCCGCGGCTCTTTGAGATGGGCGACGCCGGCAGCAGCCCGGTCCGCTGCACCCCGAATGCGGGCACCGCGCGCGACAACGTCTTCGAATGCTACCGCAGCCGCCTGCCCGATGGCGACCTGCTGTGCTACGCGCTGCCCGCCGACACGGCCGCGCGCGCGGAGGGGTCGCTGCGCGACTTCCGCCAGACCCTCACGCGCACCTTCGCGCAGCTTCCCGTTGGCATCGCCGTCTTCGATGCGCGCCGCCAGCTGCAGATGTTCAACCCCGCCCTGACGGACATGACCGGCCTCGAGGCGGCCTTCCTCGCCGCGCGGCCCACGCTGGGCGCGTTTCTCGACCGGCTGCGCGAGAACCGGATCCTGCCCGAACCGCGCGACTACCGCAGCTGGCGCAAGCGCATCGCCGATATCGACGCGGCCGCCGCGACCGGCGATTTCGAGGAAAGCTGGACCACCCCGGCGGGGCAGACCCACCGTGTCCTCGGCCGCCCGCATCCGGACGGAGCGATCGCGCTGCTGTTCAACGATGTCAGCCCCGAGCTGTCGCTCACCCGCCGGTTCCGCGCCGAACTCGAGCTCGGCCACGAGGTGCTCGACAGCCTCGACGAGGCGATCGCGGTGTTCTCGCCGGCGCGGCTGCTGCTGATGTCGAACGCGGCCTATGCCCGGCTCTGGGGCATCGATCCCTCCGTCAGCGCCGGCCAGACCGACCTTGCACAGGCCATGACGCATTGGCGCCGGGAATGCGTGCCCGGCGCGCTCTGGGAGACGCTCGAGGAGTTCGCCGGCACGTCGGAGAACCTGCGCAGGCCGGGCACCGGCCAGGCCGCGCTGCATGACGGGCGGGTGCTGCAGTGTCGCTTCACGCCGCTGACGGGCGGGGCCTTCCTGATCGGCTTTCGCGACCCCGCCACCGCCCGGCGCGCGCAGACGCCGCCGATGCTCGTGCACGCGCGGTCGAGCTAGAGCATGTTGCGCAAGAGCGGTTCGCGCTCGTCCGTAGCATCCTGCGGGCTGTCGCGCCTTGCGGCGCCGCGTCCCGACGCGCTAACAAGGTCGCATGGTCGGATCCGATGATGCCACCCTCTTGCTGTCCGATCCCCTGGCGACCGAGGCCGCGGCGCGCTGGCTCGCGCCGTGGTTCGGGGCGGGCGATATCGTGCTTCTGTCGGGGCCCATCGGGGCCGGCAAGACGCATCTCGCCCGCGCCCTCATTCAGCACCGTCAGGCCGCCCATGGCGCGATCGAGGACGTGCCGTCGCCGAGCTATACGCTCGTGCAGGAGTACCATGCCGGGGACCTCGAGATCTGGCATGTCGATCTCTACCGGCTGGCCGATCCCGACGAGGCAGCCGAGCTCGGCCTCGACGCGGCCCTTGACACGGCGCTGTGCCTGATCGAATGGCCCGAACGGCTCGTGGGGGCGCTGCCGCCCGGCGCGCTCACCCTCATGCTCGCGCCGCAGGGCGCGGGGCGCGTGCTGACGCTGAGCAGCGACGCGCCGCGCTGGGCGCCTCTCATCACCGCGGCGCGGGAGCGTGTGGATGCCTGATCGGGCGGCGGACGCGACGGCGTTTCTCGCGGAGGTCGGATGGGGCCGTGCCGCGCGGGCGCATCTCGCCGGCGACGCGTCGAACCGGCGCTACGAGCGGCTCCGGCGCGGCGCCGACCGGGCCGTGCTGATGGACGCACCGCCCGCGCGCGGCGAGGATGTGCGCCCCTTTGCCCGGATCGCGCGGCACCTGCGCGGCCTCGGCCTCTCGGCGCCCGCGATCATGGCCGAGGACAGCGCCGCGGGGTTCCTGCTGATCGAGGATCTGGGCGATGATCTCTTCGCGCGGCTGCTCGCGGCGGACCCGTCGCGCGAGGCCGAGCTCTATGTCACCGCGACCCAGCTGCTCGCGCACCTCCACGCCGCGCCGTTGCCCGAGGGGATCGCCCCCTATGACGCGCCGCTGATGGGCGATCTCGCGGCGCTCGCGCTCGACTGGTATGCGCCCACCGAGGCGACGCCGCGGGCGCGCACCGAATTCGCCGATCTCGTCACCGGGATGTGCGACGCGCTCGCGCCGGGTGCAGGGGTGCTCGTGCTGCGCGATTACCATGCGGAGAACCTCCTGTGGCTGCCCGAGCGCACGGGACTCGCCCGCGTCGGGCTGCTCGATTTCCAGGACGCGATGGCGGGGCATCCGGCGTATGACCTCGTCTCGCTGCTGCAGGATGCGCGCCGGGACGTCCCCGAGGCGACGGAGCGGGCGATGCGCGCGCAGTACGTCACGATCACCGGGCAAGACGGCGCGCGCTTTTCGGCCGCCTATGCCGCGCTCGGCGCGCAGCGCGCGCTGCGCATCCTCGGGGTGTTCGCGCGGCTGTGCCTGCGCGACGGCAAGCCGCGCTATCTCGACTACATGCCGCGCGTCTGGGAACATCTGCAGCGCAACCTCGCCCATCCCGAGCTCGCCCCGCTGCGCCGCCGCATCGCCGCCCATCTGCCCGCCCCCGACACCGCCATGCGCGAGGAGCTGCGCCGCCGATGTCCCGCCCCTACGCCGTGATGATCTTCGCCGCCGGGTTCGGCACCCGGATGGGCGCGCTGACGCGCGATCGCCCCAAGCCGCTCGTCGAGGTGGCGGGACGCGCGCTCATCGACCACGCCCTCGACCAGGCCGGCGACAGGCGCGTCGTCGTCAACACGCATTACCGGGCCGACCAGATCGCCGCGCATCTCGCCGGGCGCGCGGTGACGCTGTCGCATGAGCCCGAGATCCTCGACACCGGCGGCGGTCTGCGCGCGGCCGCGCCGCTTCTGGGCGATGGCCCCGTCTTCACGCTCAACGCCGACGCGGTCTGGGCGGGGCCCGGGGCGCTGGAGGTGCTGGAGGCGGGCTGGGACCCGGCGCGCATGGATGCGCTGATGCTGCTCGTGCCGCGCGAGCGCGCGTACGGCGACACCCGCCCGGGCGATTTCGCGATGGGCAGCGACGGGCGGCTCGCCGCGGGCGGGCCGTGGCGCTACACCGGCGCGCAGATCATCCGCACCGAGACGCTCAAGGCGATGCCCGATGGCGCGTTTTCGCTCTGGGAGGTCTGGCGCGGGATGATCGAGGCCGGGCGGCTGCACGGCGTGGTCTATCCGGGGCATTGGGGCGATGTCGGTCACCCGGACGGGATCGCCGCCGCCGAGGCGATGCTGGCTGACCATGTTTGACCCCGCCCCCGCGCCCCGCCTCTTCGCGCTGCCGCCGGGGGCGGATTTCCCCGCCGAGCTCGTGGCCGGCCTGCTAGAGCGGATGGCGCACGCGCCGCCCGAGGCGATGGCGCGGGTCGAGCTTTACATGAACACCCGGCGCATGCAGCGGCGGGTGCGCGATCTGATGGCGCGCTCGGGGGCGATGCTGCTGCCGCGCATCCGGCTGGTGACGGATCTCGGCGCGCGGATGCCGCTTGGCGATCTGCCGCCGCCGGTGCCGCCGCTGCGCCGCCGGCTCGAGCTTGCGCAGCTCGTCGACAAGCTGCTCACCGCGCGGCCCGAACTCGCCCCCCGCGCCGCCATCCACGACCTTGCCGAGAGCCTCGCCGCGCTGATGGACGAGATGCAGGGCGAAGGCGTCGCCCCGCAAGCCCTGCACGCGCTCGATGTCAGCGACCATGCCGAGCATTGGAACCGCAGCCTCGCCTTCATTTCCCTGCTCGAGGATTACATCCGCGCCGAGGCCCCCTCCGCCGAGGCCCGCCAGAGCATCGCCGTCGATCGGCTCGCGGCGGCCTGGGCCGAGGCGACGCCGGAGCATCCCGTGATCGTCGCCGGCTCGACCGGCTCGCGCGGGGCGACGGCGCGGCTGATGGCCGCGGTGGCGGCGCTGCCGCAGGGGGCGCTGGTGCTGCCGGGCTTCGATTTCGACATGCCCGCGCCGATCTGGGCCGGGCTGAGCGATGCGCTCACCGCCGAGGATCATCCGCAATATCGCTTTCGCGCGCTGATGGACCGGCTCGGCACGGGGCCCGGCGAGGTGCGCCGCTGGCGCGCCGTCGATGCGCCCAACCCGGCGCGCGGGCGGCTGCTCTCGTTGGCGCTGCGCCCTGCGCCGGTGACGGATCAATGGATGCAGGAGGGGCGCTTGGCGGGCGATCTCGCCTCCGCCACGCGGGACGTGACGCTGATCGAGGCCGCCGGGCCGCGCCAGGAGTCGCTCGCCATCGCGCTGCGGCTGCGCAAGGCCGCCGAGGACGGCATCGACGCCGCCCTCATCACCCCCGACCGCGAACTCACCCGCCAGGTCACCGCCGCGCTCGACCGCTGGGGCATCCTGCCCGATGACAGCGCCGGGCGCCCGCTGGCGCTGTCGCCGCCGGGGCGGTTGATGCGCCATCTCGCCGCGCTGATGGCCGAGGCGCCGACCGCCGAGGCGCTGCTGACGATCCTGAAGCATCCGCTGACCCATGGCGGCGCCGATCGCGGCGCGCATCTGCGCAACACCCGCGAGCTCGAGCTCGATCTGCGCCGCCACGGCCCGGCCTTTCCCGACGCCGCGGCGCTGCGCCGCTGGGGCGCGGGACGCGACGCGCAGGCGCAGGGCTGGGCGGGCTGGATCGCGGAGCTTCTCGCGGCGCTGCCGGAGCCGGGGGCGCAGCCGCTCGCCGCAAGGGTCGCGGCGCATCGCGCGCTGTCGGAGCGAGTCGCGCAGGGCCCGCGCGGCGCCGGATCCGGGGGGCTCTGGGACGAGGCTGCCGGGGCCGAGGCATGGGCCGCCATGGTCGAGCTCGAGCGCGAGGCCGGGCATGGCGGTGCGATGGATGCGCGCGATTACGCCGCCTTTTTCGCGCGGCTCCTGCAGGCGCGCGAGGTGCGCGACGCGCCGACGCCGCATCCGCGCATCATGATCTGGGGCACGCTCGAGGCACGGGTGCAGGGGGCGGACCTGGTGATCGTCGGCGGGCTCAATGACGGGGTCTGGCCGCAGACGCCGCCGCCCGATCCCTGGCTCAACCGGCGCATGCGGCTCGAGGCGGGGCTCTTGCTGCCCGAACGCCAGGTCGGGCTTTCGGCGCATGACTTTCAGCAGGCCGCCTGCGCGCGCGAGGTCGTCCTGAGCCGCGCGCTGCGCGATGCGGAGGCGCAGACCGTGCCTTCGCGCTGGCTCAACCGGCTCGGCAACCTGATGAATGGCCTGGGCGCGCAGGGCGGCCCCGCCGCCTGGGAAGCGATGCAGGCGCGCGGGCGGCTATGGATCGACCGCGCCTGCGCGCTGGAGGCGAGGCGCCCCGAGCTGCCCGCCGCGCCGCGCCCGGCGCCGTGCCCGCCCGTCGCGCATCGCCCGCGCAGGCTGCCGGTGACCGCGATCACCCGTCTGATCCGCGATCCCTACAGCGTCTATGCGCGCGACATCCTGCGGCTCTACCCGCTCGATCCGCTGCGGCCGGGGGCGGATGCGCGGCTGCGCGGCTCGGTGATGCATGCGATATTCGAGGAGGTGGTGCGCGCGGGGCTGGCGGCGGATCGCGACGCGGCGCGCGCGCAGCTCATGGCGGCGGCCGATGCCGTGCTCGCGCGCGAGGTACCCTGGCCGCTGGCACGGCGGCTGTGGCGCGCGCGCATCGCGCGGGTGGCGGACCGCTTCCTCGACGGCGAGGACCGCCGCGCGGGCACGCCCGTTCTCATCGAGGAGCGCGGCGCCGCGCGGCTCGACGCGCTCGATTTCGAACTTACCTCCAAGCCCGACCGCATCGACGCGCTGCCCGACGGCCGCGTCCACATCATCGACTACAAGACCGGCACGCCGCCGAGCCTCAAGGCACAGCAGCATTTCGACAAGCAACTCCTGCTCGAGGCCGCGATGGCCGAGCGCGGCGCCTTTGCCGAGCTCGGCCCCCACGAGGTCGCGCGCATCACCTATATCGGCCTCGGCGCCAATCCGCGCGACGTCAGCACCGAGATCACCGCCGGCATCACCGCGCAAACCTGGGACGAGTTGCATCTCCTGATCGGCCAGTATGCGACCCGCGCGCAGGGCTACATCGCGCGCCGCGCGCCGGCGCAAGCCGCGCATGCCGGTGACTACGACCATCTCGCGCGCTTCGGTGAATGGGAGATGAGCGCGCCGTCGGTGCCGGAGGATGTCGGATGAGGGACGCGGCGAGCGCACGGCAGGTCGCGGCGGCCCAGCCGGGCGACTCTGTCTGGCTGTCGGCGAATGCCGGCTCGGGCAAGACGCGGGTGCTCACCGACCGGGTGGCGCGGCTGCTGCTCGACGGGGTCGCGCCGCAGCATATCCTGTGCCTGACCTACACCAAGGCCGCCGCGAGCGAGATGCAGAACCGGCTGTTCGACCGGCTCGGCGCGTGGGCCATGATGGAGGCGGACGAGCTGCGCGCCGCGCTCGCCGAGCTCGGCGTGCCCGGCCCGGTGGAGGCCGACACGATGGCACGCGCGCGCCGGCTCTTCGCGCGCGCCATCGAGACGCCGGGCGGGCTCAAGATCCAGACGATTCATTCCTTCTGCGCATCGCTGCTGCGCCGCTTCCCGCTCGAGGCCGCCGTGACGCCGCAGTTTCGCGAGATGGACGACCGCGCAGCCCGGCTCCTGCGCGCCGAGATCGTCGAAGAGATGGCCGATGGCGCGGCGCCCGAGGCCGTCGATGCCGTCGCGCAATACCATTCCGGCGAGGACGTCGAAGCGCTGACCGCCGAGATCGTTCAGCACCGCGAAGCGTTGCACCCCCCGCTCGACCGCGACGGCGCGCTGGCGCTGTTCGGGCTGCCGGACGGGTTCACGGCGGCGGACCTTCCTGGCGAGGTCTGGCTGGGCGGCGAGGCAGAGCTGCTCGAGGCCACGGCCGCCGCCATGGCCGGCGGCTCACCCAACGACATCAAGGCCGCGCCGCGCCTTGCCGCCTGCGCGGAGCCGACGCTCGAGACGCTCGCCGAGCTTGAGGCTCTGCTGCTGACCGGCGCGGGCGCCAAGGAACCCTTCACCGCCAAGATCGGGCGCTTTCCGACGAAGGACACCCGCGCCCGCCTCGGCGCGCGGACCGACGCGCTCGACGCGCTGATGACGCGGGTCGAGGCCGCGCGCCAGCGCCGGCTCGCGCTTGCTGCCGCCGAGCGCACCGCCGCGCTGCACCGCTTCGCCGCGCCCTTCCTGGGCGCCTATGCGGCGCGCAAGTCCGCGGCGGGATTGCTGGATTTCGACGATCTCATCCTGCGCGCCCGCGCCCTGCTCGCCGAGTCGACGATGGCGCAATGGGTGCTGTTCAAGCTCGATGGCGGCATCGATCACATCCTCGTGGACGAGGCGCAGGATACCAGCCCGGCGCAATGGGACGTGATCGAGGCGCTGTCGCGCGAATTCACCTCCGGCGCCGGGGCGCGCGAGGCCGGGCGCACGATCTTCGTGGTGGGCGATCGCAAGCAGTCGATCTATTCCTTTCAGGGCGCCGATCTCGCGGCCTTCGAGGCGATGCGCGCGGCCTTCGACGAACGGCTGCGCGCGGCGGGCACGCCGCTTCAGCAGCTCGAGCTGGAGTATTCCTTCCGCTCTGCCCCGGCGATCCTGCGCCTCGTGGATCTGACCTTCGACGCGCGGCGCGGGGCCGGGCTCGGCGGCGCGGTCCGCCACCTCGCCTTCAAGACCGACATGCCCGGCCGCGTCGATCTGTGGCCCGTGGTGCCGAAGGCCGACAAGGCCGAGGAGCGCGACTGGTTCGACCCGGTCGATATCGTCACCGACACCCACCACGCGGCCCGGCTCGCACGGCGCATCGCGGCCGGGATCCGGCGCATGATCGAGGCGGGCACCGCGATCCCGGACGGCGACGGAGGCAGCCGGGCGATGAACGAGGGCGACGTGCTGATCCTCGTGCGTCGGCGCTCGGAGCTGTTCGCCGAGGTCATCCGCGCCTGCAAGGCCGAGGGGCTGGCGATCGCGGGGGCGGACCGGCTGCGCCTCGGCGGGGAGATGGCGGTCAAGGATCTCGCGGCGCTGCTGTCGTTTCTCGCCAC
>PUKW01000240.1 GCA_003550665.1 Paracoccaceae bacterium
ATCGAGGCCTTCATCGTCACGCTGGGCACGATGGGCATCTATCGCAGCCTCGTGACCTGGATGGCCGATGGCGGCACGCTGTCGCTCGATTTCGAGCTGCGCGGGCTCTACCGGCCGGTCTATTACGACGGCGTTCTGGGCATCGCCTGGCCGATCATCGCCTTCGCGCTCGTCGCGATCGTGGCGGAGGGGGTGATGCGCCACACCTCCTTCGGGCGCCACTGCGCCGCCATCGGCTCCAACGAACAGGTCGCGCGCTACTCCGCTGTCAGCGTCGACCGGGTGCGCACCGCGACCTATGTGCTGCTCGGCGTGCTGGTGGGGATCGCGACGATCCTCTACGTGCCCCGGCTCGGCTCGGCGTCGTCCTCGACGGGGGTGCTGTGGGAGCTCGAGGCGATCGCGGCGGTGATCATCGGCGGCACGGTGCTCAAGGGCGGCTTCGGCCGGATCTGGGGCACGGTGATCGGCGTGCTGATCCTGAGCATGATCGGCAACATCCTGAACCTGACGGACGTGATCAGCCCGTATCTCAACGGCGCGATCCAGGGCGTCATCATCATTCTGGCCGTGATCCTGCAACGCGGCCGGGCGCCGGCGCGTTAGCGCGCCGGGCATCTTCACCAAAGGGAGGAAAGACCATGAGACTGACTTCGATTTCACTGCTGGCGGGCACCGCGCTCGTCGCACTGCCGGTGGCCGCGCAGGCCGAGACCGTGATCGGGGTGTCGATCCCCGCGGCCACGCATGGCTGGACCGGCGGGCTCAACTTCCACGCCCAGGAGACCGTGGAGCGGCTCGACGAAGCGCATGACGACATCAGCTTCGTGCTCACCACGGCGAGCGACCCGTCCGCGCAGGTCAACGACATCGAGGACATGATCGCCACCCGCGACATCGACGCGCTCGTCGTGCTGCCCTTCGAGAGCGAGCCGCTCACCGGCCCGGTCCAGGCCGTCGCCGAGGAGGGCATCTGGGTCACCGTGGTCGATCGCGGCCTTGCGCAGGAGGGCATCGAGGATCTCTATGTCGCCGGCGACAACGAGGCCTTCGGGCGCGTCGCGGGCGAGTTCTTCGTCGACCGGATGCCCGATGGCGGCAACATCGTCGCGCTGCGCGGTATCCCGACGACCATCGACAACGAGCGCGTCGAGGCCTTCGAGGCCGCCATCGAGGGCTCGGGCATCGAGATCGTCGGCATGGAGCACGGCAACTGGAACCGCGACGACAGCTTCGAGGTGATGCAGGATTTCCTGTCGCGCCATGACAGCATCGACGCGGTCTGGGCCTCCGATGACGACATGGCGATGGGCGCGCTCGAGGCCATCGCGCAGGCCGACCGCGAGGACGATATGTGGGTGCTCGGCGGCGCCGGCATGAAGGAGATGATCGAGCGGTTGATCGAGGGCGACACCGAGATGGTGCCCGCCAACGTGACCTACCCGCCCTCGATGATCTCCTCGGCCATCGAGCTGACGGTGCTGCGCTACACCTCGCCCGCGCCGATGGCGGGCTCCTTCATCATCGCCTCGGTGCTGGTCACGGAGGACAATGCCGAGGAGTTCTACTTCCCCGACAGCCCGTTCTGAGCGGGCGCGCCCCCGGTTCGCCGGGGGCGCCTCAGACCGGCGCGATCCGGCCGTGATACGCCGCGCAGCCCCTGAGCGCGGCGGAGTCGTCCTCGATCAGCGCGATCTCGAAGCGCGTCATCAGCGCCGAGAACCGCGCCTTGTCGCGAAACCCGTCCCAGAAGCCGAGCGCCTCGAGATGCGGCCAGAACGCGCGCGCCATCCCCCCCGACAGCCAGATCCCGCCAAACGGCAGATGCACGAGCGCCAGGTCCCCGGCGAGCTTGCCGAGCATGAAGCCCAGATGCGCCGCCGCCGCGTGCGCGCGCGGTTCGCCCGCCTCGAGCGCGGCCATCACCTCGGCCGGGTCGCGCGCGCCGTCCTGCGTCTGCGCGAGCCATGCATCGAGCCGCGCGAGCCCGGGCCCCGAGAGCGCCTCCTCGGCCTCGATATGCCCGCCGCCCAGATGGCGCGCGAAATCGAGCTCCGCCTCGGTGGTGATCGGCAGGCCGACATGGCCCGATTCCGACGCCGTCACCATGAGCCCCGCCACCGTGGCATGCACCGCCACCGCGTTGAAGCCCGTCCCCACCCCGATCACCAGCCGCGGCGGCGTGCCCGGCGCGGCGGGCGGCAGCGAATGGCCCTGCGCCTCGAGGTCGTTGAGCAGCGCGACGGAGGCCGCCCCGCTCGCCTCGGCGACACCCGCCTCGCTGACGGTCCAGTCGAGATTGGTCATCCGCGCCACGCCATCCGCCACCTGCCCGGCGAGCGCGATGCAGGCGGCCTCGGGCGCCGCCCCGGCCTCGTGCAGATAGGATTTCAGCACCTCCTCGAGCCCGCCGAACGCCGCATTGCTGTAGCGGCGCAGCCCGGCCGCGTCGATCCGGTCGCCGCGCGCGAGCCCGACGCGGGTATTGGTGCCGCCGACATCGGCGACGAGGGTGAGGCGGTCGCTGCTGCGCATGGGATCCGTCACGGTTGCGTTGCGGTATCGTCGGTGCGGGCGGCGGCGCTGTCAATGCGCGCGGCGCTGGCCCGGGCTGCGACGATGCGGTAGCCTCGCACTCGGGGGGAGTCGGCATGGGATCACGCATCCTCATCGCGGCAACCGCAATCATCCTCGCGGCCCCGATCGGGGCCGGGGTCACGCTGCCCGAGGCGCCGGGTGATGCCGATTTCATGGCGGTGGACCCCGCCGAGGCCGAGCTCGGCCAGCTTCTCTTCTATGACCCGATCCTGTCGGGCAACCGCAACATCGCCTGCGCCACCTGCCATCACCCGCGCTTCGGCACCTCGGACGGGCTGTCGCTCGGCATGGGCGAGGGCGGCATCGGGCTCGGCCCCGACCGCGTCGAGGACCCCGACAACCCGCCCGAGCAGCGCCTGCCGCGCAATTCTCCCGCGCTGTTCAATCTCGGCGCCGAGGAATTCGCGGTCCTCTTCCATGACGGGCGCATCGAGGTCGACCCGTCCCGCCCCTCCGGCCTGCGCACCCCGCTCGAGGACGAGATGGCCGAGGGCTGCGCCAATCTGCTCTCCGCGCAGACGATGTTTCCGGTGCTCTCGCAGGACGAGATGGCCGGGCATTACGGCGAGAACGATGTCTCCCGCGCGGTGCGGCAGGGGCTGATCACGGGCGATGGGGATGCGTGGGACATCATCGCGCAGCGGGTGGCCGGGTTTGACGGGTATGCGCGCCGCTTCAAGGCGGTCTATCCGCATATCGAGACGCGCGACGAGATCAGCTTCATCGACGTCTCCGACGCCGTCGCCGCCTTCATGGCCTTCGAGTGGCGCGCCGATGACAGCGCGTTCGATCGGCATCTGCGCGGGCAGGCGCCGCTGACGGGGGCGGCGGCCGAGGGCATGGCACTGTTTTACGGCCGCGCGGGCTGCGCAGAATGCCATTCCGGCCCGTTCCAGACCGATCACGGCTTTCACGCCATGGGCCAGCCGCAGCTCGGCCCCGGCCGCACCGCCCGTTTCGAGCGCCACAGCCGCGACATCGGCCGCGCCCGTGTCACCGGCGATGACGGCGACCTCTACGCGTTCCGAACGCCGTCGCTGCGCAACGTGGTCCATACCGGGCCCTGGGGCCATGCCGGGGCGTTCGAGGATCTCGAGGCCTTCCTGCGCCACCATCTCGACCCGGTGGCCGGGCTCGCGGACTACACGCCGCAGGCGGTGCTGCCCGCGCTCGCCGCCGCGCATGACGACTTCGCCATCATGGCCGACCCCGACGAGGTCGCGGCGATCGCCGATGCCGTCAGCCGCGATCCGGTCACGCTCGACGACGACGAAATCGCTGCGCTTCTGGCCTTCCTCGACGCGCTCACGGACGAGAGAGCGCTCGAGGGCCGGCTCGGCATCCCCGATGCGGTGCCGAGCGGTCTCGAGGTGCCGCGCTAGTCGATCCGCAGCCCGTCGCCCTCGGCGCGCACCGCGTGGCGCGCACCCACGCGCACCGGCGCCCAATCCGACGCCTCCCCGTCCGGCCAGATAACCCGCATCTCGGCCTCCACGGCCTCACCGAGGCCGAAATGCAGCGGCCCGGCCTGCCCACCGGCATGGCCGCCGCCCACCGTGACCTCCTGGCGCTGCGCCCGCCTGTCGGCGCGGACCTCCACCCACGCCCCCACGGCGCGCGTGTTGGGGCCATCGGCACGCGGTTCGATCTGCACCCAGTGCTCGGCCTCGGTGACGTTCTCCCACAGCTCCATCGGCGCGCGGCGGTTGACCACCACAAGGTCGAGCCGCCCGGAGCGGTTGAGATCGGCCAGCGCCGCGCCCCGCGCGCGGTCGGTGGTGGCGATGCCGGCGGTGTCGGCGTGTTCGGTGAAGGTGCCGTCGGGCTCGTGGATCAGCAGGTTGTTGGGGTCGCGCATGGCGTTGGAGGGCATCTGGTCAACATTGCCCTTGGCGATGAAGAGATCGGCGCGGCCCGAATTGGTCACGTCGGCGAATTCGGCGTGCCAGCCCGTCGAGGGGCGGCCGTCATCGCCGATGAAGGGGCGATGCGCCGTCGCGCCCGCGTCAAAGGGCGCATCGCGCAGCACCCCGCCCCCCTCGTTGAATTGCAGCACCTGATCGCCCATCGAGGTGAGCATCACATCCGGATAGCCGTTGCCGGTGATGTCGCGGCTCGCGATGCCCATCCCCCAGATCGACAGCCGCTCCCAGCCATCCTCGGGGCCGAGCGGGCGCAACTCGTCGAGCCGCCACATCTCCTCGGCGCCGTCGCGCACATAATAGTGCCGGTCATTGGAGATGCGCAGATCGCGCCGCCCGCTGCGCGTCCAGTCCGATATCAGCATCGAGAGCGCGCACCAGCCGGGCGCGAGCGGGATGGGTGCTGCGAAACGGCGCGGGTCGCGCTTGGTGTCGGGGCGGTGAAGCTCGTTGGCGTCGCAGGCCATGAAGGGGCCGTCCGGATCGTCGCGGTCCACATAGTTGCCCACGGCGAGCGTCGGCCAGCCGGCCCCCGGCTCCCATGTCGCCGCGAAGGCGGTGGACCACGCATCGCCGCCCTCGAAGCCCCATTCGGCGCTGGCATCCGAGAAACCGCATTCGCCGTCGCCGCGCAGGAGCAGGTTCTCCCCCACGCGCAGCACCGCAAGGTCGATATCGCCGCTGCCGTCGATATCGAGTGGATAGGCCCCGGTCACGCCGGTCAGCTCCGGGATCTCCCCCTGCTCGAAGCGGATCGGCGCGCCGGCCGCCTCGGTGGCGTTGACGAAGAGCCGCGCCGGGGCCGCGCCACCCGCGGCGAAGAGCGCCGGAAAGCCCGAGCCGTCGCAGTCGAACACCGCCACGCCGCCGCCCACGAAATGCTCCCAGCCGCCGGTGTATTCATGCGCCGCCGGCAGCGCCTCGGCGCGGTCGATGAAGGCGGGCGGTTCCGCCTGCGCCGGGCCGGCGAGCAGCAGGAGCGCGAGCCGCTTCATTCGCGCACGCCCAGCCGCGCCTCGGTCACCGCCGCAAGCGCGAGCGCCGCCGCGCCATGCGCCCAGAGCAGATCGCCGCGGGCATGGGTCTGCACCGCGGGCGCGGGGCGCCCGGCATTCACGGCGAGCGCCTCCATCTCGGCGAGCGTCTCGCGCGCGTAGAGGTAATCGTAGCGCATCCGGTCGCCCGACAGGATGATGAGGCCGGGATCGAACAGGTTGACGACATTGGCAAGACCCAGCGCCAGGTAGCGCCCCGCGCGGCGGAAGATGGCGCGCGCGGCCTCGTTGCCCGCCTTGGCATGGTCGTGCAGACTCTCGAGCAGGACGGTCTGCGACTGCCCGGCATGGTGCGGCCAGTTGAGCGCGGTGGTGGCCTCGCGCACAAGGGCATAGTCGGCGATGTAGGATTCGAGGCAGCCGCGCTGGCCGCAGCGGCACAGCGCGCCGTCGAGCTGAACCTTGGTGTGCCCCAGCTCGAGTCCGAGCCCGCCCGCGCCGCGCCAGATCCGGTGATTGATCACGAGGCCCATCCCCACCCCGTGCTCGATCGTGACCACGGCGAAATCCGACAAGGCGCGCCCGGCCCCGAACCAAAGCTCCGCGAGGGTGACCAGGTTGGCGTCGTTATCGACATGCACCGGCAGGCCGAGGCGCGCCCCGGCGATTTCGGCGAGCGCGACGGGCCGCCGGTCGAGCAACGGCGACCACAGCACCCGCCCGGCGGCGCAGTCGACGAAGCCGGGCAGGCCGAGCCCGACCGCCGCGAGGTCGCCCCGCCCCAGCCCAGCCAGCGCGCAGACCCGCTCCAGAAGGGTCTCCATCGCGTCCATCAGGGCGTCGGGGGCACGCGCACCGGGGGTCGCTGGCAGGGTCGCGTCGGCGCGCAGATTGCCGGCGAAATCGGTGATGACGGCGCTGTGCTCGCGATCCGACAGCTTGATCCCGGCCACCAGATGCGCCTGCGGCCGCACGCCGAGCGCAACGGGCGGGCGCCCGCGCGCCGACCCGTCGCGCGGAGCGGCGACCTCCTCGACGAGCCCGGCCTCGATAAGCTCGGCGGTCAGTGTCGTGACGGAGGCCGGGCTGACGCCGAGATCGCGCGCGAGCTGGGCACGCGCGACCCGGCCGGCGGCGCGAATCCCCTCGAACGCCTGCAGCCTGAGCGGCCGCTGCGCTTCCGCCATCGGCGGCAGCAGCGGGCCGCAGCCCGAACTCGGCCCGTCATCGCGCTGCGAGCGAACCACCTGATTCATTCTGGCCCTGAAGAAAACATCGGTGCCTGCGTCATTCTTGAAGCCTGACCCGCGAGAAACGGCAACAATGCTGCCGGATAATGACCGTAATTCGAGCAAACTTAGAATACGGGGCAAAACTTATTTTGACAAATGAATTTAATGCACGGCATACTTCGCGCATCCGGGCGCAAATGCCGGATCGGCCATGCGCTGGCCGCAATGCAGGGAGGATCACATGCACAAATCCGTTATGGCCGCCGTGGCCGCCACGGCAGCGATGGCCTTGCCGGCCGTCGCGGATGTCACCGTCGGCGTGAGTTGGTCGAACTTTCAGGAGGAGCGCTGGCGCACCGACGAGGCCGCGATCGTCGGCGCGCTCGAACAGCACGGCGCCGAGTATCTCTCGACCGATGCGCAGTCCTCCTCTTCCAAACAACTTACCGATATCGAGAGCCTGATCTCGCAGGGCGCCGAGGCGCTCATCGTGCTGGCCCACGATGCCGACGCGATCGGTCCCGCCGTGCAGGCCGCCGCCGATGAGGGCATCCCGGTGATCGCCTATGACCGGCTCATCGAGGATGAGCGCGCCTTCTACTTGACCTTCGACAATATCGAGGTCGGCCGGATGCAGGCGCGCGCCATCCTCGAGCAGCAGCCCGAGGGCAACTACGTGATGATCAAGGGCTCGCCCACCGATCCCAACGCCGATTTCCTGCGCGAGGGCCAGCAGGAGGTGCTGCAGGACGCGCTCGATGCGGGCGATATCGAGATCGTTGACGAAGCCTATACCGATGGCTGGCTTCCGGCCAACGCGCAGCGCAACATGGAGCAGATCCTGACTGCGGCCGACAACATGGTCGATGCAGTCGTGGCCTCCAATGACGGCACCGCGGGAGGCGTCGTCGCCGCGCTGACCGCACAGGGGATGGAGGGTATCCCCGTCTCCGGGCAGGACGGCGATCATGCCGCGCTCAACCGCATCGCGGCGGGCACGCAGACGGTCAGCGTGTGGAAGGATGCGCGCGACCTCGGCGCCGCGGCGGGCGAGATCGCCGTGCAGCTCGCCCAGGGCATGGGTATGGACGAGATCGAGGGCACCGAGAGCTGGACCTCGCCGGGCGGCACCGAGATGACGGCGAGGTTCCTCGAGCCAGTGCCGATCACCGCCGACAACCTCGAACTCGTCGTCGATGCCGGCTGGATCGAGCGTGACGATCTGTGCCAAGGCGTCTCGGGCGGCCCGGCCCCCTGCGACTGATCCGTCGCGGCCCGCCCCGACCTCGGGGCGGGCCGATAACCGCCGCGTGACAGGACCCGCTCCATGACCGACACCGCCCCGAGCGCCGCGAGCCGCCAGCGCCGCAGCCTTCTGGAATCCCTCGAGATCGACACGAGGTTCGTCGGCATGATCGGCGCCTTCGTGGTGCTGTGCCTGGGGTTCGATGTCATCACTGACGGGCGGTTCCTGACACCGCGCAACGTGTTCAACCTCACCATCCAGACCGTCTCGGTGGCGATCATGGCGATGGGGATGGTCTTCGTGATCGTCACGCGCCATATCGACCTGTCGGTGGGGTCGCTGCTGGCGACCTGCTCGGCGCTGATGGCGATGCTGCAGACGGCCTATATCCCGCAATATCTCGGCCTCGACATCGGCCACCCGGCGGTGGCGGTGCTCACGATCCTCGGCGGGGTGATCGCGGGCACGGCGATCGGCGCGTTTCACGGCTATCTGATCGGCTATCTCGCCGTGCCGGCCTTCATCGTCACGCTCGGCGGGCTTCTGGTGTGGCGCAACGTGGCCTGGTACCAGACCGGCGGGCAGACCATCGGCCCGCTCGATCCCTATTTCATGAGCTTCGGCGGCATCAACGGCACGCTCGGCGAGACGGTCTCCTGGATCGTCGCGGGGGTGTGCATTCTCGGGGCCTGGGCGCTGCAATGGACCAGCCGGCGCTCGAAGCAGCGCTACGGCTTTCTGGTCAAGCCGGCCTGGGCCGAGGCGGCGCTCGGCGCGATCATCGCCGCGGCGATCCTCGCCTTCGTCTACATGCTCAACGCCTACCAGATCCCGCAGCCACGGCTCGAGCGGATGTGGGCCGAGGCCGGCCGCGAGATGCCCGAGGGGCACACCGCCGGCTACGGTATCCCGATCTCGGTCTTCGTACTGCTGTTGCTCGCGATCGTGATGACCATCGTGGCGCGGCGCACGCGGCTGGGGCGCTACATCTTCGCCACCGGCGGCAACCCGGACGCGGCCGAGCTGTCGGGGATCAACACGCGGCTGCTAACGGTCAAGGTCTTCGCCATCATGGGGGCGCTGTGCGCGCTCTCGGCGGTGGTGGCCTCGGCGCGGCTGGCGAACCATTCCAACGATATCGGCACGCTCGACGAGCTGCGCGTGATCGCCGCGGCGGTGATCGGCGGCACGGCGCTGTCGGGCGGGATCGGCACGATCTACGGTGCGATCCTCGGCGCGCTCATCATGCAGTCGCTGCAATCGGGCATGGCTATGGTCGGGGTGGCCTCGCCGCTGCAGAACATCGTGGTGGGCAGCGTGCTGGTCTTCGCCGTGCTCATCGACATCATCTATCGCAAGCGCACGGGGGTGACGTGATGGAAGGGGCGACACCGCTCGTGGAGATGCGCGACATCGAGCTGTCCTTCGGCGGCGTCAAGGCCGTGGACCGCGTCAGCCTCGATCTCTGGCCCGGCGAGGTGGTGGGCGTGCTCGGCCATAACGGCGCGGGCAAATCGACGCTCATCAAGATCCTCTCGGGCGCCTACCAGATGGATGCGGGCGAGATCCGCATCGACGGCGCGCGTGCCGAGATCAACAATCCGCGCGACGCGCGCGCCTACAACATCGAGACGATCTACCAGCAGCTCGCGCTGGCCGACAATCTCGACGCCGCGGCCAACCTGTTTCTGGGCCGCGAGATCGTCAACGCCTTCGGACTGGTGGACGATTCGCGCATGGAGTCGGAAACCCGCAAGATCATGGGCCGGCTCAACCCGAATTTCCGCAAGTTCGCGATGCCGGTCAAATCGCTCTCGGGCGGGCAGCGCCAGTCCGTCGCGATCGCCCGCGCGGTCTATTTCAACGCGCGCATCCTCATCATGGACGAGCCCACCGCCGCGCTCGGCGTGCAGGAGACCAAGATGGTCGCCGAGCTGATCCAGGACCTCAAGGCGCGCGGCATCGGCATCTTCCTGATCAGCCATGACGTGCATGACGTGATGGATCTGTGCGACCGCATCATGGTGATGAAGAACGGCCAGCATGTCGGCACCGAGCGCGTCGAGGACGTCACCGATGACGACATCCTCAGCATGATCATCCTCGGCAAGAAGCCCGAACGCGCGCCCGAGCCCGAAGGGGCCGGATGATGTATATCGGGCTCGACCTGGGCACCTCGGCGCTCAAGGGGGTGGTGATCGACGGGGCGCAGCGCCTCGTCGCGGAGGCCACCGCGCCGCTGCAGCTCAGCCGCCCCGCGCCGGGATGGTCGGAGCAGTCGCCGGCGGACTGGATCGCGGCGGCCGAGACCGTGCTCGACGCGCTCGCGTCGCGGGTGCCGATGGGAGAGGTCGCGGCGATCGGACTGTCGGGGCAGATGCATGGCGCCACGCTGATCGATGCAACCGGCGAGGTGCTGCGCCCCTGCATCCTGTGGAACGACACCCGCGCCCACGAGGAAGCCGCCGAGCTCGACGATGATCCGATGTTTCGCCGCATCACCGGCAACATCGTGTTTCCCGGCTTCACCGCGCCCAAGCTCGTCTGGGTGGCGCGTCACGAGCCCGCGATCTTCGCGCGGGTGGCGCGGGTGCTCCTGCCCAAGGATTACCTGCGGCTGTGGCTGACCGGCGAGGCCGTCGCGGAGATGTCGGACGGCGCCGGCACGTCCTGGCTCAATACCGGCGCGCGCGACTGGTCCGATGATCTGCTCGCGGCGACGGGGCTGTCGCGCGACCAGATGCCCGCGCTCATAGAGGGATCGGCGCCGTCGGGCGCGCTGCGCGACGGGCTCGCGACGCGCTGGGGCATCCCGCGCGGCGTGATCGTCGCGGGCGGCGGCGGCGACAATGCCGCGACCGGCGTGGGCATGGGCGTGGTGCGCGCGGGCGAGGCCTTCGTGTCGCTGGGCACCTCGGGCGTGCTCTTTGCCGCCACGGACGGCTACCGCCCCGACCCGGCCACGGCGGTGCATACCTTTGCCCACGCCCTGCCCGGCACCTGGCATCAGATGGGGGTGATTCTCGCGGCGACGGATGCGCTCAACTGGTTCGCGGCACTTGCCGGGACCGACGCCGCGACGCTGACCGGGGAGCTCGGCGCGCTCAAAGCGCCGGGCCGGACGCTGTTCCTGCCCTATCTCGGCGGCGAGCGCACGCCGCTCAACGACGCCGCGATCCGCGGCGCCTTCACCGGGCTCGATCACGCCACCGACCGCACCGCGGCGACGCGCGCCGTGCTGGAAGGGGTCACCTTCGCGCTGCGCGATTGCCGCGATGCGCTGGCCGCGACGGGCACGCGGCTCGACAGCGTCATCGCGACCGGCGGCGGCGCGCGCTCGCCATACTGGCTCGCCGCGATCGCCACGGCGCTCGACCTGCCCGTCAAGGTGCCGGTGGCGGGCGATTTCGGCGCCGCCTTCGGTGCGGCGCGGCTCGCGCTGATGGCGGAGACGGGCGCGGGCGCCGAGGCCGCCACCCCGCCGCAGATCGCGCAGCGGATCAAGCCCGACCGCGCCCTCACCGCCGCCTTCGATGACGGCCACGCCCGCTTTGGCGCCGCGCAATCCGCGATCAGGGAGCTGACATGACCGATTTCTTCGCCGACATCCCCGAGATCCGCTTCGAGGGCCCCGACAGCACCAACGAGTTCGCCTTTCGCCATTACGACCCCGACGAGCGCGTGATGGGCAGGCGCATGGCCGATTACCTGCGCTTTGCGGTGGCGTACTGGCACAACTTCGCCTGGCC
>PUKW01000049.1 GCA_003550665.1 Paracoccaceae bacterium
CTGCGCGCGGGCACGGAAACGAAAATCGGCCGCAAGGGCTGAGGGACAGCAAACCGGAAGAGAGGCTGCGCATGGATTTCCAGACATCGATCAGGACCTGCTTTCAGAAATACGCCGATTTCACCGGGCGCGCGCCGCGCAGCGAGCTGTGGTGGTTCGTGCTGTTCACCGTCGCGGTCAATTTCGTGCTGCAGCTTGTTGGGCTCGAGTTCGTGGCGGGGGTGTTCGCGCTGGTGATCCTGATCCCGTCGATCGCGGTCGGCGTGCGCCGGCTGCACGATATCGACCGCACCGGCTGGTGGTATCTGCTGGCTCTGGTGCCCGTCATCGGCTGGCTGGTCTTGATCTTTTTCTACATCCAGCCAGGCACGCCGGGGGAAAACAGGTTCGGCCCGGACCCGATGGCGGGATCGACGAGCTGAGAGGGCGCGATGGGGCTCGATACGCAGGAAAGACTGCTCATCGAGCAGCGCATCACCAACGAGGCGAACAATATCGTCGTCGCCTATCTGCTGTTGATCTTTCTCGGCCTCATCGGCGCGCACCGCTTCTACATGGGCCGCACGGGCAGCGGGGTGGCGATGCTGATCCTGACGCTGACGGTGATCGGACTGCCCGTCACGCTGATCTGGGCCTTTGTCGACCTGTTCCTGCTGCCGGGCATGGCGCGCGAGGATCGCGAGGCGATGCGACAGCGGCTCACGACCGAGGCGATCGCGCGCAGCGATGACGACCGCCGCGCGTCGGCGCGCGACCCGTGGCGGATCGACCGCAGCGATCGTGATCAGTAGCTGTATTCCGCGTAGATCCGGCTCAGATCGCCGCCCCATTCGCCGTGATACTTCTCCAGAAGCTCATCGGCCGGGGTCTGGCCCGTCTCGACGATCTCGTGCAGGGCATTGAGAAAATGCGTCTCGTCGGCGAGGAGCCCGCCCGAGCCGGGCCGCGCCCGCGCGCGCAGCCCCGCATCCGCGATGGCGAGCACCTCGCGCGCGAGCGCGTGCATGTTGATGCCGCCCACCCGCGCATCGAGCCCGTCCACCGAGGCCGCCACGCGCAGCGCCTCGCGCGTCTCGGCGTCCCAACCCTTCGCCAGACCCCACGCCGCATCGAGCGCGTCCTGGTCATACATCAGCCCCACCCACAGCGCCGGCAGCGCGCAGAGCCGGCGCCACGGCCCGCCATCGGCGCCGCGCATCTCCATGTATTTCTTGATCCGCGCCTCGGGGAAGATCGTCGTAAGGTGATCGGCCCAGTCCGACAGCGTCGGCACCTCGCCCGGCAGCGCCGGCAGCCGCCCGTCGAGAAAGTCGCGGAAGGACTGCCCGGTGGCGTCGATATAGGTGCCGTCGCGGTAGACGAAATACATCGGCACATCGAGCGCATAGTCCGCCCAGGCCTCGAAGCCGAATCCCTCCTCGAAGACGAAGGGCAGCATCCCGGTGCGATCCGCGTCGAGATCGCGCCACACCCGCGCGCGCCAGCTCTTGTGGCCGTTGGGCCTTCCCTCGAAGAAGGGCGAATTGGCGAAGAGCGCCGTGGCCACTGGCTGCAGCGCGAGCGCGGTGCGCAGCTTTTGCACCATGTCCGCCTCGCTGGAGAAGTCGAGATTCACCTGCACGGTGCAGGTGCGATACATCATCTGCGTGCCGTGGGTGCCGACCTTGCCCATGTAATCGGTCATCAGCCGGTAGCGGCCCTTGGGCATCATCGGCATCTGCTCATGCGTCCATTCGGGCGCGGCGCCGAGGCCGATGAAGCCCACCCCGATGCGGTCGGCGACGCTGCGCACCTCGCGCAGATGCTCGTTCACCTCGTCGCAGGTCTGGTGGATGTTCTCGAGCGGCGCGCCCGACAGCTCGAGCTGGCCGCCCGGCTCGAGACTGATATTGGCGCCGTCCTTCTCCAGGCCGATGATGTTGCCGCCCTCGTTGACCGGGTTCCAGCCGAAGGCGTCGCGCATCCCTTCGAGCATCGCGCGGATCGAGCGCGGGCCGTCATAGGGCAGCGGCAGGTGGTTGTCGGTGCAGTAGCCGAACTTCTCGTGCTCGGTGCCGATGCGCCACTGATCGCGCGGCTTGCAGCCCGATTCGAGATACTCGGCGAGCTGTCCGCGCCGTTCGATCGGGCCGCCGCCGGACTGGGGAATCGACATCTGCGCAGGCTCCTTCAACGTCGCACCCGCGGGGCATCCGGCCTCGCGGCGCAAAAGTCAAGTCAGCGCCCTGTGCGCCCGGCGACGCCAGACTGTGCGCGGATACGCGGGGGCGGCCTCCAGCGTGGCAAGGACATGCGCCATGTCGATGCCCGGAAGCGTGGCCAGAAGATCAAAAAGCTGCTCGGCCCCCTCGGCGTGCGCCGGGATCCGCAGTGTACCGTCGGGCTGCACGAGCTCCCAGTGCGGCCCGTCCGGCGCGGGGGCGAGGCGCAGCTCCTCGAGTTCGTCCATCGCCGCGAAGCCGCCCTCCTCGGGGCCGAAATAGGCCACCTGCCCCTCGACGATGCGCACCAGCCCCGGCGCGCCCGAAGCGCCGCGAAAGCGCATCCGGCGCAGCGCATTGACCACGAAGGCCGCCCCGACCCCGACGATCAGAAGCCCCACCCCGATCCAGAAGAAGCCGCCAAAGCTCATGATCCACAGCCCCGGCAGCGTGATCGCCGCCCCGATCATCACCTCGCGCCAGCGCGCGAGCGCCGCAAGGATCTCCGGGCGGATCATCGCCAGTCCCCGAGCGTGAGCTGCCATAGCGTAAGCGCCGCGACGGCGGCAGTGTCGGCGCGCAGGATGCGCGGGCCGAGGCTGACGGGATGCGCCGCATCCATTGCGGCGAGGCGCGTGCGCTCGGCCCCGGAGAACCCGCCCTCGGGCCCGATCAGCACCGCCCACGACCCCGCATCGCCGCGCGGGCGCGTCGCGGCGCCCGCCAGCGCCTCGTCGCAGAACATCAGCCGCCGCGCCGGGTCCCAGCCATCGAGCACGCCGGCGAGCGGCGCGAGCTCGGCGACTTCGGGCACGAAGGTGCCGCCGCATTGCTCGGCCGCCTCGACGGCATGGGCCTGCAGCCGGTCACGGCGCACGCGCTCGGCATTGGTGAAATCGGTCGCCACGGGCAGGATGCGGCGCGCGCCCATCTCGGTGGCCTTCTCGGCGATGAAATCGGTGCGCGCCTTCTTGATCGGAGCAAAGAGGAGCCACAGATCCGGCGGCGTGTCCTGCGGCGCGATCTGCTCGAGGCAGGCGAGTTCGCCGGCGCGCTTGCCCGCCTGCGCGACCTCGGCCGACCACGCGCCGTCGCGCCCGTTGAACAGCGTGACCACCGCGCCGGGACCCAGCCGCATGACGGTGAAGAGATACTGCGCCTGCGCCCGGTTCACAGGAACCGATTGCCCCGCCCCCAGCGGGTGCTCTACATAAAGCCTGACCTTCGACACCGATCCACCCGCGCCGTGATGAGGCCGACCTTATGACCGAGAAACCGCAAACGCCAGAGGGCCGCGTCGCGGACTCCACCGGCAACTGGGTCGATCGCCACGCGCCCGGACCGCTACGCCCGTATCTGCGGCTGTCGCGGGCGGACCGGCCGATCGGCACCTGGCTGTTGCTGCTGCCGTGCTGGTGGGGGGTGATGCTGGCGGCGGCGTCGGACCGCGCGGAGGCGGGCTGGCTGACGGTGTGGATCGTCATCGCCACGGCGATCGGCGCGATCCTGATGCGCGGGGCGGGCTGCACCTGGAACGACATCACCGATCGCGACATCGACGGCCATGTCGACCGCACCGCGTCGCGGCCGATCCCGTCGGGGCAGGTCACGCTGCAGCAGGCGGCGCTGTGGATGGCGGCGCAGGCGCTGGTGGCCTTTGTGATCCTTCTGACCTTCAACAACGCGGCGATCCTGTTGGGCGTGCTCGCGCTGGGGCTGGTGGCGATCTATCCGTTCGCGAAGCGTTTTACCTACTGGCCACAGGTGTTCCTGGGGCTCGCCTTCAACTGGGGCGCGCTCTTGGCCTGGACGGCGCAGACAGGGGAACTCGGGCTGCCGGCGATCTTCCTGTATCTGTCGGGCATCGCGTGGACGGTGTTCTACGACACGATCTACGCGCATCAGGACAAGGAGGATGACGCGCTGATCGGGGTGAAGTCCACCGCGCTGCTGTTTGGCGACAACACGCATCAGTGGCTGCGCGGCTTCATCGTGGCCTCGGTGGTGCTGATGTCGCTGGCGGTGATCTTCGCGCTGTCGCCGCTGGCGAATCCGCTGGCGATGTCGCTCGCGCTCGGGGGGGCGTGGGCGTTCGGCTGGCACATGGTCTGGCAGCTCGGGCGGCTGCGGACGAACGATCCGGATCTGTGCCTGCGGCTGTTTCGTTCGAATCGTGATGCGGGGCTGATTCCTGCGCTGTTTCTTGCCGCCGCGCTGTTCGTATGATTGCGCGCGCCGCGGCCGGGGCGTAAACACGCGGCGCAGAGGAAGCCTGGGGATTACCCGCACACCATATGCGTCATGTTCACGCCGTCATCGCGACCACCGCCTTCGCCACCGCCGCAGGATTGTCCTGGCTGACCGCCACGGGCGCGGCCACGCTTATCGAGACCCGCACCGAGGCCGAGGTGAGCGGCGCGCTCGAAGCCGCCGGGCATGACTGGGTCGCGATCGAGGCTGACGGGCTGCGCATCACCCTGTCCGGCAGCGCCGGGAGCGAGGCCGAACGGTTTCAGGCCCTCTCGATCGCCGGCGATACCGTCGACGCGGCGCGCGTGATCGACGCGATGGATGTCACCGATCCCGACGGGCTCGAGCCGCCGCGCTTTTCCATCGAGCTTCTGCGCAACGCCGAGGGCGTCTCGCTCATCGGGCTGATCCCGGCCGACTACGACCGCGACGCGCTGCTCGCGCGGATGAGCAGGCTGACCGGCGATGGCGGCGTCGCCGACATGCTCGAGACGGCCGATCACCCGATCCCCGAGGGCTGGGAGAATGCCGTGACCTTCGGGCTCGACGCGCTGGAGACGCTGCCACGCTCGCGGGTGTCGATCGCCTCCGACACGGTGGCGATCAGCGCGCTTGCCGATGACCGCGAGGACCGCCAGGAGCTCGAGCGACGGCTGCGCCGCGATGCGCCGCGCGCGCTCGAGCTGTCGCTCGACATCGCCGCGCCGCGCCCGGTGATCACGCCCTTCACGCTGCGCTTCATCATGGACGAGGACGGCGCGCGCTTCGATGCCTGCGCGGCCGACTCCGACGAGGCGCAGTCGCGGATCCTTGCCGCCGCCCGCGAGGCCGGCGCACCCGAATACGCCCGCTGCACCGTCGGGATCGGTTCGCCAAGCGCGAGCTGGGGCGCGGCGGGCGAAACCGCCATCGACGCGCTCGCCGAACTCGGGGCGGGGCGGGTGACGATCTCGGACACGGACGTGTCCTTCCTGGCCGCCGCCAATGTCGCGCAGGAGGACTACGAGCGCGTGATGGGCGAGCTCGAGGCCGATCTGCCGGATGTTTTCTCGCTGAGCGCGCGCCGCGAGGAGCCCGAGACCGACGACGACGACTCCGACCGCGTGCGCCACGAATTCCGCGCCGTTCTCTCCGGGGACGGCGAGATCGAGCTGCGCGGCCACCTGACGGATGCGAGCCTGCGCAGCGTGACCGAAAGCTATGCGCGCTCGCGCTTCGGCACCGGCGCAGTCTACAACGCCGTGCGGCTCGACCCCGAGCTGCCCGAGGGCTGGTCGCTGCGGGTGCTGACCGGGCTCGAGTCGCTCGCTGAGCTGCATGAAGGCGAGGTGCGCGTGAGCCCGGAGCAGATCGTGCTCGAGGGGGTGACCGCGAACCCCGACTCGCGCGGCGTCATCTCGCGGCTCTTCGGCGAGAAGCTCGGCCGCGAGGCGGAGTTCACCATCGATGTGGACCATGACCCGTCGCTGCGGCCGGCCGGCACCGACCCGACGCCGGACTCCTGTCTTGCCGCGATCGACGAGATCCTCGACGAGCAGCAGATCGGTTTCGAATCCGGCGCCTCGGAGTTGTCTTCGGGTGGCGAAGAAACCCTCGACGAGGTTGCGTCGGTGATGCGCGATTGCGGGCGGCTCGCGCTCGAGGTGGGCGGTCACACTGACAGCCAGGGCGCCGCCGAGGCCAACCAGCAGCTCAGCCAGGCGCGCGCCGAGACCGTGATCAGCGCGCTGATGGATCGGCGTGTGCTGGTCTCGGAGCTGACGGCGCAGGGGTACGGCGAGAGCCGCCCGATCGCCGACAATTCGACCTCGGAGGGCCGCGCCGCCAATCGGCGCATCGAATTCCGCAGCCAGGACGAACTGCAGCCGCGCGAACGCGACGCCGAGCTCGAGGCGACGATCCAGTTCGAAAGCCGGGTGCCCGATGATGACACGGTGCGCCCGAGCCCGCGCCCCGGCGACAGCTGACCAGCGGAGGACGCACATGGACCGAAGCGAATTCATCATCGTGACCACGATCGTGCTGTTCGTCGCCTTCGCGCTGGGATGGTTCGCCTACTGGCTCCTGAACCGCTTCACCCGCGTCACCCAGTCGGACATGAGCGAACTCGACCGCATGGCGCAGGCGCTGCATGAGGCCGAGGAAACGCGCGACGCGGCGGTCTGGCAGCTGCGCCAGCGCGAGGACGAGCTCAAGGGCAAGCTCAACCAGGCCGAGGCCGAGCTCAGCGCGGCGATGGAGGGGCTGCGCGCGGCGCGTCAGGATGCCGAATACATGCGCCGCCGACTCGAGGAGACGGGATCGGGCTGATCACCAGCGCCCGAGGGCGGCCTCGTCGGCCTCGGTGGCCGCAACCCAGGCCGCGCCGCGCGAAGTGACTTCCTTCTTCCAGAAGGGCGCGCGCGACTTGAGGTAATCCATAAGGAATTCGGCCGCGGCGAATGCGTCGGCGCGATGTGGCGCGGCGGTCGCGACCATCATGATCATTTCGCCGGGCGCCATCGCGCCGAAGCGGTGAATCACCAGAACATCGCCCAGCGCCCAGCGCCCGGCGGCCTCCTCGGCGATGGCGGTGATGGCGCGTTCGGTCATGCCGGGATAGTGCTCGATATGCATCGCGCGCAGATCGCCGCTGTCGTCGCGCACGATGCCCGTGAAGGTCACGACGGCGCCGACATCCGCGCGCCCTGCGGCGAAGGCCGCGGCCTCGGCGCCGAAATCGAAGGGCGCCGCCTGCACGCGCACATCCATGGCTCAGCCCCCGGTCATCGGCGGAAAGAACGCGACCTCGCGCGCCCCGTCGAGCGGCGCGTCGAAATCGGCGAGTTCCTGATCGACGGCGCAGCGCAACGCGGAGAGATCGGCGAAGGCGGCGGCGTAACGCTCTTCGCGCGCGCGCAGCTCTTCGACGAGGGCCGCGACCGTGGGCGCCTGCGTTTCAACGCGCTCCCCGGCTGCGCCGATGCGCTCGCGGACCCAGGCGAAATAGACCAGATCAAGCGTCATCTTGCGTCCTCATCCTTCAGGAACGGGCGCGCCTTGGCGAAGTAATCCCACCCCGTCACGAGCGTCAGCACCGCCGCGATCCAGATCAGCACCAGCCCCGCCGTCCAGGCGATCTCGCCGCCATTGGTCGCCAGCCAGCCCATCGTCCAGTCCTGCGACGCCATCAGTGCCTCGTATTCAGCTTCGCTCAGCCGCGCCTCGGCGCGCTGGCGGACATATTCGAGCCCGGTGCCCAGGAACAGCACCGCTATGGCGATCATCTGGGCCGTCGTCTTGAGCTTGGCAAGCTTGGTGACCCTGAGCAGCCCCGCCTTGTCGCCGAGGAACTCCCGCAGCCCCGAGACGAACACTTCGCGAAACAAGATCATCGTCGCGGGCAGGATGAGCCAGGGGTCCATCCCCGAATAGCCGGTGATCACCAGAAGCGCGATCACCACCATCGCCTTGTCCGCGATCGGATCGAGCATGGCGCCGAGCTTGGATTCCTGCTTCCACAGGCGCGCGAGATAACCGTCGAACCAGTCCGTCGCCGCCGCGCCGACGAACAGCGTCAGCGCGAGCCAGTCGGCCCACGGCCTGTGAAAATACAGGAACATCACAGCCACGCCGGGTGCCGCAAGAAGCCGAAGCGTCGTCAGGATGTTGGGCACGGTCCAGCGCATGGCCCCGTCTTAGACCACCTTGCGGTGACGGGGAAACCGTTTTCGCGTGCCCCGGCAGCCGGGTGCCGGCCACCGGGTCGCAGCACTCTCAGCGCGGCTCGGCGCGCCCGCGTGCGCGCGCGATCATCCCGCGCCCGGGGGCGAAAATCAGCGCAAGCAGGAAGATCCCCGTCGCCACCAGCACCATCGTGCCCCCCGAGGCTGCGTCGAGATGATAGGACAGCACCAGCCCCAGCACCGCGGCGGCCACGCCCACCGCCGTCGAGACCGCCATCATCGGCCCGAGCCGGTCGCACAGCAGATAGGCGGTCGCCCCCGGTGTCACCAGCATCGCCACCACCAGCACGATGCCGACGGTGTCGAGGCTGACCACGATGGTGAGGGTGAGCACCAGCATCAGCCCGTAATGCAGAAGCCCCGTGTTGAGGCCGATGGTCGCGGCCTGGATCGGATCAAAAGTGTAGAGGGTGAGTTCCTTGACGAAGCGCGCGACGAAAGCGAGCGCTATGAGTGCCGCGATCAGCGTGGTCAGAAGGCTGTCATAGCTCACCCCGAGGACATTGCCGAACAGGATATGTGTCAGATGCGTCGCGCTGGCGATCTGGCCGATGATGACGAGGCCGAGGGCGAAACCGCCGCTCAGCAGGATGCCCATCGCGGCATCCTCCTTCACGCGGGTCGTGCGCTCGATGAAGCCCACCGCGAGCGAGGCGAGCGCGCCCGACACGAAAGCCCCGATCACGAAGGGCAGGTTGAACAGATACGCGATGGCGACGCCGGGCAGCACCGCATGCGAGATCGTATCTCCCAGAAGCGACCAGCGCTTGAGCACCACGAAACTCGACAGCAGCCCGCAGATCCCGCCCACCATGATGGAGGACAGGAGCGCGCGGCGCATGAAGCCATAGTCGAACATTGCCGCCCAGTCACCCGGCAGCAGCGCCACCGGCAGCATCAGGAGCCCGATGAGCGCGTCGATCACGGCGCGGCCGCCGTCGGAGATCAGCCCGAGCAGTTCCGCCATCTCAGCCCCCTGCCCGCGCCAGCGCGGCCGCCACCGGGTCCTGCGGCGCGGTGCCGAGCACCTCTTCGGGCGTGCCCGCCATCACCACGCGCCCCCGTATCAGCAGCGCGCGGTCCGCAAAGCCGCGCGTGCCGTCGAGATCATGGGTGACCATCATCACCGTGCGCCCCGCCGCGCGCGCCTCAATGAGCAGGGCGCGGATCACCGCCTCGCTGTCGCGATCGACCCCGGCGAGCGGCTCGTCGAGCAGCATCAGCCGCGCCTCCTGCACCAGCGCCCGCGCCAGCAGCGCGCGCTTCTTCTGACCGCCCGACAGCGCCCCGATGGCCCGGTGCGCGAGATCGGCGAGCCCGACCGCGTCGAGCGCGCGCAGCGCCGCCCCGGTCTCGGCGGCGGGCTGCAGGCTCATCGGCAGCATGGCGCGCCAGCCGCCCCGCGCCCGGATCGCCGGCAGCCGCCCCATGCGCACCACGTCGCGCACGGTGAGCGGGTAGTCCCAGTCGATCGCCTCGTGCTGGGGCATGTAGGCGATGGCGCCGGCGGCCCGCGCCGCGGCGGGCGAGCGGCCGAACACCGCCAGTTCCCCGCGCCACGGGGCGAGCGCGCCGGTGACGAGCTTGAGCAGCGTCGTCTTGCCAGCGCCGTTGGGCCCCACCAGCGCCGTGAGCGAGCCCGACTCCACCTCGAGATCGCAGTCGTCAAGCACTGCGAGGCTGCCATACCCCGCCGCGAGGCCACGACCGTAGACCGCCATCTGCGATGACGCTTCGGGCGCGCTCTGGCGGGGGGCACGCATGGCGATCATTCCGCGCTCATCGCCTCGGCGATGGTCCGGGCGGTCACGCGCAGCATGCCGGGATAGGTTTCCGCACCAGTGCCGTCCTCGCCGAGCGAGTCGACATAGAGCGGGCCATGCACGGCGACGCCGGTATCCTCGGACACGGCGCGCACATGGCGATCCGAGATCGTGCTCTCATAGAACACCGCGCGCGGGCTCTCGGCCTCGACGAGATCGACGATGCGCCGGATCTGGCTCGGCGTGCCCTCGGTTTCGGCATTCGAGCCCCACACTCCCTCATGGCGCCAGCCGAACGCATCGGCGAAATACAGGAAGGCCGCCTCGGAGGTGATGAGCAGGCGCTGATCCTCCGGAACCTCGGCGAGCAATCCGGCGGCCTCCTCGGCGGCGCGCGCGATGTCGGTGGTGTAGGCCTCGGCATTGGCGCGCAGACCCTCCTCCGCCTCGGGCACCAGATCGGCGAGGGCGTCGGTGATGACCTCGACATAGCGGGTCGCGATCTCGGGATTCATCCACAGATGCGGATCCGGCTCGCCCTCGAAATCGCCCACGGTGATGGGCAGCGTCTCGGCCCCGGTGGCCTCGGCGACGGCGATGACGGGCACCTCCGCGCCTGCGGCCGATTCGAGCTGATCCATCCATTGCTCGAGCGTGTAGCCATTCACGAGGACCAGGTCGGCGCGCTCGATATTGACGAAATCGCTGGGCGCGAGCTCATGTTCATGCACTTCGGCGCCAACCGGGGCGAGGGTCTCGACGCGGGCATGGTCGCCGGCGACCTGCCGCGTCATGTCCGCGAGCACGCTGAAGGTCGCGACGACGCGCAGCGGCTCGGCCGATTGCGCGGGCAAGGCGAGCGCCAGCGCGGCGACACCCGCAAGCATACCGATTCGGCGAAAGGCAGGGCGGATCATGCGGGGCTCCATTGCTGTGACAGCTTCGCAGCTAATGCAGTTGCAAATCATTTGCAAGTTTGTCCTCGCGCCCCGCGCCCTCGGCGTCACCCTTTCACATGGAAATGATCATAGATCGTCTGGGCGAGGCTTTCGGAGATACCCTCCACCGCCTTGAGGTCGGCGAGCCCGGCGCGGCTGACGGCCTTGGCGGAGCCGAAATGCGCCAGCAGCGCGCGCTTGCGCGCCGCGCCGACGCCGGGGACCTCGTCGAGCGGGGTGCCGCCGATGGATTTCGACCGCTTGGCGCGATGCGCGCCGATCACGAAGCGATGCGCCTCGTCGCGCAGGCGCTGCACGAAATAGAGCACCGGATCGTTGCGCCGCAGCGCGAAGGGGCGCGCACCGGGGCGGTGAAATTCCTCCTTGCCGGCATCGCGATCGACCCCCTTGGCCACGCCGACCATCGGAATGTCATCCGCGCCAAGCTCGGCGAGCACCTCGGCCACCGCCGCGACCTGCCCCGCCCCGCCATCGATGAGCAGGAGATCGGGCCAGTTCTCGCTCTCGCGGTCGGGGTCTTCCTTGACGAGCCGGGCGAAGCGGCGCTGCAGGACCTGCTTCATCATCGCGAAATCGTCACCCGCGGCGAGACTGTCGGGGCGGATCGTGAACTTGCGATACTGGCTCTTCATGAAGCCCTCGGGCCCCGCCACGATCATCGCGCCGACGGCGTGCGTGCCCTGCAGATGCGAGTTGTCGTAGACCTCGATGCGCCGCGGCGGGGCCTCGAGCTCGAAGGCCTCGGCGATGCCCGCGAGGAGCCGCGACTGCGCCGCGCTCTCGGCCATCTTGCGC
>PUKW01000331.1 GCA_003550665.1 Paracoccaceae bacterium
GAGACCACTGCCAGCATGGCCACCGAGGCCGCGCGCGCCGCGCTCGCGGATGCCGGGCTGGTCCCCGAAGACCTCGACGCGATCGTGCTGGCCACCTCGACGCCCGACCTGACCTTTCCGGCCACCGCGACGATGGTGCAATCCGCCCTCGGCATGACGCGTGGCTTCGCCTATGACGTGCAGGCGGTCTGCGCGGGCTTCATCTTCGCGATGGCCAATGCGCAGGCGATGATCCTGGCGGGCCAGGCGACCCGCGTCATGGTGATCGGCGCGGAAACCTTCAGCCGGATCATGGACTGGAGCGACCGCTCGACCTGCGTGCTGTTTGGCGACGGCGCCGGCGCGGCGATCATCGAATCCGCGACCGGCGCCGGAACGACGCAGGATCGCGGCGTGCTCGCCGTGGATCTGCATTCCGACGGGCGCTTTCGCGAGGCGCTCTATGTCGATGGCGGCGTCGGCACCAACCAGCGGGCCGGGCATCTGCGTATGCAGGGCAAGGAGGTGTTCCGCCATGCCGTCGAGAAGCTTGCCGCCACCGCCGAGGCTGCGCTCGCGCGCGGCGGGTTCGTGGCCGACGACATCGACTGGATCGTGCCGCATCAGGCCAATCTGCGCATTATCAATGCCACGGCGCAACGCCTCGGCGTCGGCATGGACCGCGTGATCGTCACCGTTCAGGATCACGGCAACACTTCGGCGGCGTCGATCCCGCTCGCGCTGTCGATCGGCCGGGCTTCGGGGCGCATCAAGGTCGGCGATCTGCTCGTGCTCGAGGCGATCGGCGGCGGGCTCGCCTGGGGGTCATTGGTACTGCGCTGGTAGGGGCTTGAAAAGCCGTGTCCAAGTCATTGATATTGACTCGGAAAGGCTTTGTGCCAAACTCGTGTCACAACAGGGGGATGGCATGTCGAACAACAACAAGACCTTGACCCGGATGGATCTGAGCGAGGCGGTGTTTCGCGAAGTCGGTCTTTCGCGCAATGATTCTGCGCAACTCGTCGAAAGTGTGCTGCAACACATGTCCGACGCGCTGGCGCGCGGCGAGACCGTCAAGATCTCTTCCTTCGGCACGTTCAATGTGCGCGACAAGGGGCCGAGAATGGGCCGCAACCCCAAGACCGGCGAGGAGGTCCCGATCGAGCCGCGCCGCGTGCTCAGCTTCCGGCCGTCGCACATTATGAAGGAGCGCGTGGCGCGCGGGAACAGGGGCGGGTGAGCATGAACAAGGCACCGGACGCCTTCCGCACCATCAGCGAGGTCGCCGAGATCCTCGGGACGCCGGCGCATGTGCTGCGCTTCTGGGAGAGCAAGTTCACCCAGCTGCGCCCCGTTAAGCATACCGGCGGGCGGCGCTACTACAAGCCCGCCGACCTCGCGCTCCTGGCCGGGATCCGCAAGCTGCTGCGCGAGGACGGCATGACGATCCGCGGCGTGCAGAAGCTGCTGCGCGAGCGCGGGGTAAAGTATGTCAGCAGTCTCGCCCCGCTGCCGGAGGCGGTCGCCGAGGCGAACGACCTGCCCGCCCTCGCCGCGGGCGCCGAGGACAGCGCGATCGTCTTCGCCGCCGCGTCGTCGGGGCGGTCCGCGGCGCGTCCCGCGCGCAGCGTGACCGCCGCGGCGCAACCGCCGCAAGATGCAGTCACCGAGGCCGCGCAACCCGCCGAGCCGGGCCCGACCATGGCCGAGCGTTTGCGCGCCGCGCCCGCTCCGGCGCCCGCGGCCCAGGCTGAGCAACTGCGCGAGCTGCGCGCGCATCTGGCCGCGCTGCATGCCCGCCTGGCCGACGCGGGCGGCTGAGCGGGAGCGGCGCGATTCGCTCTTGCCCGCAGATTCAAATCGAGTATGCATGCCGCCAACGGGCCGTAGCGCAGTCTGGTAGCGCGTCCGTCTGGGGGACGGAAGGTCGTGAGTTCGAATCTCGCCGGCCCGACCAATCGAGACCGCCCGCGCCGGCCATCCGGCGCGGGCGGTTTGGTATCCGGGGGGCGCGATGACGCTGCGGGGCGGGGCATGACGGGCGTGGTCGGGGTCCTGCCCGATGCGCAGCTGCGCGCAATCGTGGCGGCGGGGGTTATCGACGCCGATCCCGCGATCCGCCCCGAACAGATCCAGCCCGCGAGCCTCGACCTGCGGCTCGGCAGCGTCGCCTGGCGCGTGCGCGCCTCGTTCCTCGCCGGGCGCGGCCGCCGCGTCGAGGATCGCCTCGCCGATTTCGAGATGCACCGCATGGCGCTTGATGACGGCGCGGTGCTCGAGAAGGGCTGCGTCTATGTGATCCCGCTGATGGAGCGGCTCGCCCTGCCCGGCGGCATCGCCGCGGTCGCCAATGCCAAGAGCTCGACCGGGCGGCTCGACCTGCTCACCCGCGTGATCACCGATGACGGCACCGAGTTCGACCGTGTGCCCGAGGGCTACACCGGACCGCTCTATGCCGAGATCTGCCCGCGCTCCTTTTCGGTGCTCGTGCGCCCCGGCATGCGGCTCAATCAATTGCGGCTGCGCCGGGGCCAGGCGGTGCTCACGGATGCCGAGCTGCGCGCGCTGCACGCGGATGAGGGGCTCGTCTCAGGGGGCACGCCCGTGATCGATGACGGGCTCGGCTTCTCCGTCGATCTGCGGCCCGCCGTGGGCGGCATCGTCGGCTACCGCGCGCGCCCGCATAGCGGGGTGATCGATCTCGACCGGATCGGCCAGTACGATCCGGCGGAATTCTGGGACAGGCTGCACGGGGCGCAGGGCCGCGTCATCCTCGATCCCGAGGCTTTCTATATCCTCGTCAGCCGCGAGGCGGTGCATATTCCGCCCGGCTACGCCGCCGAGATGGCGCCCTATCTCGCCATGGTGGGCGAATTCCGGGTCCATTACGCGGGGTTCTTCGATCCCGGCTTCGGCCATGCCCCCGCCGGCGGGGCGGGCGCGCGCGGGGTGCTAGAGGTGCGCTGCCGCGAGGCGCCCTTCGCGCTGGAGCATGGGCAGGTCGTGGGGCGGCTCGTCTATGAGCGCATGAGCGCCCCGCCGGAGGCGCTCTACGGCGCCGGACTCGGCTCGAACTACCAGGGCCAGGGGCTCAAGCTGTCGAAACATTTCCGCAGCCCGGCCGGCTGAGCCCGACTCAGCCCCCGTGACCGCCCTGCCCGCCGCTCTGCCCGCTGCCGGGGCCGGGGCCATTGTCCGGATCGGGGCCGCGGCGGTCCTTCACGCTGTCGCGCGTCTGGGGCGGCTGCTGGCGCGGCTGCTGACGCGGGGCCGCGCGGCGGCCGCCGCCGCCCATGCCGCGCATCCCGCGGCGAACTCCCTGGCGCATCACCTGGGAGATGAAGATTCGCACCAGCATGCTGATCATTCGGTTCATGGTTCAATCCTCGAACAGTTCGCTCTGGCCCTGCGGGCCGTCGTCATCGTCTCGCACCGCCACCGATCCCGACGGCGGGCGGCGATCCAGCAGCCCGGCCGCGCGCAGCTCCGCGAGCCCGGGCAGGTCATGCGCGCTTTCGAGCCCGAAATGGTCGAGAAACTCCTGCGTGACCACGAATGTCACCGGCCGCCCCGGCGTGTTGCGGCGCCGGCCGAAGCGGATCCAGTCTAGCTCCAGGAGCTGATCGACCGTCCCGCGCGACAGCGCCACGCCGCGGATTTCCTCGATCTCGGTGCGCGTCACGGGTTGATGGTATGCGATGATGGCCAGCGTCTCAATCGCAGCGCGCGACAGCTTGCGGGTCTCCACGACCTCGTGATGCATCAGGAAGCCGAGATCCGGAGCGGTGCGGATCGCCCAGGCCTCGCCGATGCGCACGACCCGCACGCCGCGCCCCTCGTAACGCCGGCGCAGATGCTGCACCGCTTCGGCCGCGTCACAGCCCTCGGGCATGCGCGCGCCCATCTGCGCCGCCGTCAGCGGCTCGGCGCTGGCGAACAGCATCGCCTCGACCATGCGCTCCTGCTCGGCCATGGGGGGAATGCCGAACAGCGTCTCGGGCGGGGTATCCTCGGGCCCGCTCACCGGCGCGGACGAAGCTCGATGGGGGCGAAGGTGCCAACCTGGCGCAGCTCGATGGCGCCGGACTTGGCGAGTTCGAGCGCGGCGGCGAAGGTCGAGGCCGTGGCCGAGCGCCGGCGCTGGGGATCGGCGCGCCAGCCCTCGGGCAGGTAGCTTTCGAGCCGCGCCCAGTCGAGGCGCGCACCGAGCAGACCGCGCATGCGTTCGAGCGCGGCCTCCGGGCTGTAGATCGCGGTGCGGTCAAAGGCATAGGGACGAAACTCGTCGCGGGTGCGCAGCCGGGCATAGGCGCGCATCAGGTCGAGCAGCGTGGCGTCATGGCGGACTTCGCGGCTGCGCCCGACATGCTCGGGCATGCCGCGCGCGAAGACGTCGCGGCCGAGCCGGTCGCGCCCCATCAGCCGCCCAGCGGCGTCGCGCATCGCCTGCAGCCGCTCGAGCTGAAAGGCGAGATGGGCGGCCATCTCTGCGCCCGAGGGGCCCTCCTCGGCCGGGTCGGGCGGCAGCAGCAGCCGCGACTTGAGATAGGCCAGCCATGCCGCCATCACGAGGTAATCGGCGGCAAGCTCGATGCGCAGGCTGCGCGCGCGCTCGACGAAATCGAGATACTGCTCGGCGAGCTGCAGCACCGAGACGCGGCGCAGATCGACCTTCTGGCTGCGCGACATCGCCAGGAGCAGATCGAGCGGCCCCTCGAAGCCGTCCACATCGACGATCAGCGCCTCGGCGGCCATCCGGTCGGCCACCGTGGGGGCGGCGCCCTCGTCCCAGTCCGTCGCCTCGGGCATGCTCAGCCTCCGCACAGGTCCGAAAGTTCGGCCTCGAGCGCCGCGATGTCAAGCTCGTCGGGGGCCGCGCGGGCGGCAAGCGCGGCCGCGGCACGGCGTTCGCCCGCCCCGCCGAGCGTCCCGGCCGCCGCGATCACCTGCGCCATCTCGGCGCGGTCGCCGTTGCAGTGCAGCACGACATCGCAGCCCGCCGCGATCGCCGCGGCGCTGCGCGCGGCCATGTCGCCGACGAGCGCGCCCATCGCGATGTCGTCGCTCATCAGCAACCCGTCGAAGCCGAGCTCATCGCGGATCAGCGCGATCATCGCTGGGTCCGTCGTTGCCGGGGCCTCGGAGCCGAGCCCGCGATAGACGACATGCGCCGTCATCGCCATCGGAAGATCGGCGAGCGCGCGAAACGGGGCGAAATCCGTCGCGCGCAGGGGCTCGGGATCGGCCTCGACGATTGGCAGATCCGCGTGACTGTCGGCTACGGCGCGGCCATGGCCGGGGATATGCTTGAGCACGGGCAGCACGCCGCCCGCGGCGAGCCCGTCGGCGGCGGCGCGCGCGCGCAGAATGACGGCCGCGGCATCCGTGCCGTAGCAGCGATTGCGCAGGAAGGGGTGCGTGTTGGGCCCGGCGATATCGGCAAGCGGGGCGCAATCGACATCGATGCCGAGATCCGTGAGCTCGGCGGCGATGAGCCGGTAGCGCAGCCAGAATGCGCGGACGGGGTCGGCGCTGGCGGCGAGGTCGAGCGGCGGCGGCCAGGCGCGCCAATGCGGCGGGCCGAGGCGCTGAACGCGGCCCCCCTCCTGATCGATCAGGATCGGCGCCGCGCGCCCCACGGTCTCGCGCAGCTCGGCGGTGAGCGCGACGACCTGCGCCGGGTCCTCGACATTGCGCGCGAACAGGATGAAGCCCCACGGGTCCGCATCGCGAAAGAAGGCACGCTCGCTTTGGTCGAGGCGCGGGCCGGCGCAGCCGAGGATCGCCGCGCCCGCTGCCGTCACTGCGTGCGCACCGGAATGCAGCCCTGGCTTTGCGCTTGCAGTTCGGAGCAGAATTCTTCGGCGGCGGCGTAATCCTCGAAGCCGTGCACGCGCAGGCGGTAGGGGTTGGTTGCGGTGCCGACCTGCTGGATGACGCGCTCCTTGCCCGACATCGCGCCCGCGAACTCCGAGGTCAGCCGGTCCCATTCCTCGCGCGCAGCGTCCTCGTCGCCGAAATCACCCACCTGAACGAGCAGGCTGTCCGAGTCGAGATTGTCGCCATCGACGTCGGCGCCGGACCCGCCTGCGGAGGTGCTCGACGCGCTGGCGGCGGCGCGGCCGACGAGGTCGTCGCCCGGGCGCCGCGCGGGGCGCGGCGAGCTCTCGACTGCGTCGGAGACCTCGGGGGTGGGCGCGCCACTACGAGATTCCTGCAGCGCGGCCATGCTGCGCGCGACCTGCCGGGCGATGGCCTCGGCGGTCGCGTCCGCGGTGCTCGACGCGTCGGCATCGGGCGCGGGCAAGGCCGCAAGCTCGGCGGCGGGCATGTCCTCGAGGTCGAGCGCGAGGGGTTCGGGCGCCAGCGCGATGCGCTCGGGCACGGAGTCCGCCTCGCCGTCGGCGGCGACAGCATTCACCGCGAGGCCCTGATAGGCGGCCTGGGTGCCGCCGGGGTCGTCGGGCGCCTCGCGGGCGGGTCCCTCGATGGCGCGTACCACCGGCACGCCGCTGACGTCGCGCATCACCAGCTCGAAGCCCCAGATCGCCACGCCGATGACAAGCGACATCGAAACGACCGCGGCGCTCCAGTTCGCGGCCGACCGCCAGATGCCCGCTCCGGCCGCGGCAGAGACTTGATAATCCTGACTCATGCCTGCCCCATACCCACGCATCGGCGCGGGCCCCTTTACACTGCTCGCGCCCCGGGGCCGGCGCCTTTGTCAGCGCATCTCTTCGACCGGGGCAACGCCCAGAATACCAAGCCCGGCGGAAATGGCAACCGCGACGGCGCGCGCGAGCGCGATCTTGGCGCGGCTGGCCTCGGGGGCGTCCTCCTGCAGGAAGCGCAGCGCCGCATCGTCGTTGCCGCGGTTCCAGTGCGTGTGCAGCTCAGAGGCCAGATCGTGCAGGTAGAACGCGACGCGGTGCGGCTCGCCGGTGATCGCGGCGGTCTCGACGATGCGGGGCCATTCGGCGATGCGCCGGGCGAGCGCGAGCTCGGACTCGTGCGTCAGATGCGCCAGGTCGGCCTGCGCGAGGGCCGCGTCATCCACGGCGAGCCCGGCCTCGCGCGCCTTGCGCAGCACCGAGCAGACCCGCGCATGGGCGTATTGCACGTAGAAGACCGGGTTGTCCTTGGACTGTTCGAGCACCTTGTCGAAGTCGAAGTCGAGCGGCGCGTCGTTGCGCCGCGTGAGCATCACGAAGCGGGTGACATCGGCGCCGACCTCCTCGACCACGTCGCGCAGGGTGACGAAGGTTCCGGCGCGCTTGGACATCTTCATCGGCTCGCCGCTCTTGTAGAGGCGCACGAGCTGCATCAGCTTGACCTCGAGCGTCACGCGCCCCCGCGACAACGCCGACACCGCTGCCTTCATGCGCTTGACATAGCCGCCGTGATCGGCGCCGAAAACGTCGATCAGCAGATCGAAGCCGCGCGCGATCTTGTCGTGGTGATAGGCGATGTCGGGCGCGAAATAGGTCCAGCCGCCATCCGATTTCATCAACGGACGATCGACGTCGTCGCCGTGGGCGGTGGAGCGAAACAGCGTCTGCTCGCGCGGCTCCCAGTCCTCGGGCGTCTTGCCCTTGGGCGGCTCGAGCACTCCGCGATAGATCAGCTCCTGCTCGCGCAGCGTCTCGACAGCGGACTCGATGCGCCCGGTGCCGTAGAGCGACTTCTCCGAGAAATAGACATCCATCTCGACGCCGAGCGCCGCGAGGTCGGCGCGGATGCGTGTCATCATCCTGTCGGTGGCGAAATCGCGCACCGTCTCGAGCCAGTCGGATTCGGGTCGATCGAGGAAGGCGTCGCCATATTCGGCCTTGAGCGCCTCGCCGACCTCGATGAGATAGTCGCCCGGATAGAGCCCCTCGGCGATCTCGGGGGCGCGACCATGCGCCTCGCGGTAGCGCTCATAGGCCGAGCGCGCCAGGACATCGACCTGCGCGCCACCGTCATTGATGTAGTATTCGCGCGTGACGTCAAATCCCGCGAACTCCATCAGGCTGGCGAGCGCGTCGCCGAACACCGCGCCTCGGGTGTGGCCGACATGCATCGGCCCCGTCGGGTTGGCCGAGACGAACTCGACATTCACGCGCCGCCCCTGCCCGCGCGCGGAGCGGCCGAAACCGGCCCCCTGCGCGAGCACCGCGCGCAGGAGCTCGTGCCAGGCCGATGCCGCCAGGCGCAGGTTGAGAAAGCCAGGCCCCGCCACCTCGGCGGCGGCGATGCGCGGATCGGCGGCAAGGCGCTCGGCCAGCGCGCCCGCGATGTCGCGCGGCTTCATCCCGGCGGGCTTGGCGAGCACCATCGCGGCGTTCGTGGCCATGTCGCCATGCGCGGGATCGCGCGGCGGCTCGACAGTGACGTTCGCCATGTCGAGCCCGCCGGGCAGCGCCCCCTCGGCCTGCATGGCGGCGAGCGCCTCGTGCACGAGGGCGTGGATTTCTGTGAAAAGGTTCATCGCGGTCCCTTCCTGATCGGGCGCGGGTTTAGCATGGCGGGGTGCGGGGTCAACGGGTGGCCGCCGTGGCATGCGCCTGCAGTGCGAAGCGGTCGGTCATGCCCGCGACGTAATCGCCAACCAGCCGGGCGCGGGCGGCCTCGTCGGCGCCGTCATCGCGCCAGCCTTCGGGCATGGTTTCGGGCCGGGCCATGAAACGATCGAACAGGTCATGGACCACGCGGGTCGCGCGGGCGCGCTCCTCGACGACCTTCGGCGCGCGGTACATGCGCTGAAACAGGAAATCGCGCAGCTGTTGCAGCTCGCCGCGCAGCCCGGAGGAGAAATCGACGATCGGCGCGGGATGGGCGCGCACCGCCGCGGCGCTGTCGGGGGCGGCGGTCGCGCTGCGGGCGCGGGCGGTGGCGATCACGTCCTCGACCATCGCCCCGAAGACCCGGCGCAGCGCCTCGTGGCGCCGCCGGCCCGCATCGAGCCCGGGATAACGCGCATCGACATCGGCGTAGGCCGGCGCGACGATGGGCAGGGCCGCAACCTCTGCATCGGTGAACAGCCCCGCGCGCAGCCCGTCCTGCAGGTCGTGATGATTATAGGCGATGTCGTCGGCGACGGCAGCGACCTGCGCCTCGGCGCCCGAATGTGTGTCGAGCTCGAGATCGTGCAGCGCGCTGTATTCGGCGAGCGCATGGGGCAGCGGCGGCGCGACGGGCCCGTTATGCTTGGCCAGCCCCTCCAGCGTCTCCCAGCTCAGATTGAGGCCGTCGAACTCGGCGTAATGGCGCTCCAGCGTGGTCACGATGCGCAGCGCCTGGGCGTTGTGATCGAAGCCGCCGAAGGGGGCCATGCGCTCGGCGAGGGCCTCCTCGCCGGTATGGCCGAAGGGGGTGTGGCCGAGATCATGGGCGAGGGCCACGGCCTCGGTCAGGTCGGTGTCGAGGCCGAGCACCCCGGCGATGGTGCGCGCGACCTGGGCGACCTCGATGGAGTGGGTCAGCCGGGTGCGGTAATAATCGCCCTCATGCTCGACGAAGACCTGCGTCTTGTGCTTGAGGCGGCGAAAGGCAGAGGAATGGATGATGCGGTCCCGGTCGCGCTGGAAGGCGGAGCGGAAAGTGCTGATCGCCTCCGGGTGGAGCCGGCCGCGGCTGCGGGCCGGGTCGCTTGCATGGGGGGCCGTCATCGCTTGCGCCTCCTCGGGTTGCGGGCCACGCCTGCGCAGCCTCTAGCGCATCACGCCGCCGCGCGCACCCATTCGCGCGCGCAACGCCGCGCCTTGCCGGGCCGGGGGTTGATGCGTATCTTGCAGGGCAATCGCAATGGTGAACCGGACCCCATGATGGATATCAGCATTCCCCCGAAAGTCACCGACCGCGCCTTCGCGCAGCTCGCCACGATCAACGACAGCGCTCCCGAGCCAAAGGCGCTGCGCGTCGGCGTGAAGGGTGGCGGCTGCTCGGGCTTCGAATACGACATCCGGCTCGACGCGCCGGCCGCGGACGATCTCGTTCTGGAGAAGGACGGTCAGAAGGTGCTGGTCGATCCGGTGTCGCTGCCGTTTCTGGCGGATGCGACGATCGACTTCACGGAGGAGCTCATCGGCGCGCGCTTCACCATCGACAATCCCAACGCGTCAAGCTCCTGCGGCTGCGGGACGAGCTTCTCGATCTGAGGATCACTCGGCGGCTTTCGGCGGCGCGGCCTCGGCGGCGACCTCGTCCTCGAGATCGACGCCGCGCTTTTTCGCCGAGCTAAGCACCGCCTGCTGAAGCTTCTTGTGGCGGTGCAGCAGGCGGCGAAAGCGCGGCTCGTCGAGGGTCAGCAGGATGCACGGCGTTATCGCGGTGACCTGGGCCTGCCGGCGGCGTTGCTTGAGCATGGCGAGCTGGCCGAACATGTCGCCGCGCCCGAGGCGCTGCTTGTGGCCGGCCCATTCCATCTCCACCGCGCCGGAGGCGATGAAGAAGATGCGCCGCGGCTCGTCGCCGCGCCTGAACAGCACGTCGTCGGGCGCGGCATAGACCGTCACGAGCGCGCGGGCCAGACGCTTGCGGACCGACTCTTCCATCTCGCGAAACAACGGGAACCGGCGCACGAGCTCGGTCTTCTGCACCGCGAGGTCGAGCCGCGGGCGCTTTTCGGTGCGCGCTCGGTCGCGCGCGATCCGTGCGGTCAGCCGGGTGTGAAGCTCCGCACCGATGAGCCCGTCTTCGAGAAGCTGGTCGTATTCGCGCTCCTCGAGACGCAGCGCGGTGCGGCGGATGAAGCGGCGCTCGAGCTGCTCGGAATAGCCCGGAAACTGAAGCCGCATCCCCTCGAGAGCGGCCTCGGCGGTCTCCTCGCGCCGCTCCAGCACCTCGTGGAGAAGATCCGCCACACGCTTGCCGTGGATGCGGCGGATCTTGCCGTCGATATAGCCGTGCAAATCGCTCAGGATCATGCGCTGGTTGAGGATCATCTCGAAGCGGTCCGCCGACAGCCGCGCCAGCGGCCACGAGATCATGAGCCGGTTGTGCAGGAACACGACGAAGCGGTAATCGCGCCCCTCGCCAAGGCTGAGCCGCCCCGCGCGGCGGTACTCGGTGCGCCCGCCCAGCCGGGTGCGCTCGATGAGGCGATCGGCATCGGAGAGCATCCGCTCGACGAGGCGGGTGGAGAGGATCTGCTGGCGGAAATGCTCGAGGATGAGATCGCGCTCGCGCCCGGCCAGCGCCACGAGGCCGAGCGTGATGCGGTCGCGGTCGAGGATCGCGGCGCCGGCCTCGGCGGCCCGGCGCGCCGCTTCGAGGCGTTCGCCGAAGGTCTTGGCCTCTGAGCGCACCGTCTCGTGATTGAGGATATTACTGCGCGCGGTCTCGGAGACGGCCTCGCGCACATTCTGCAGCGCCACCGCGATGACCTGGTTCGACAGCGCCGAGTCGAGCGGCCCCAGCCGGTCCAGCCCGAGCTTGCGGATCATCCAGCGCAGCGTGGTCCCCTGCACCAGCAGCGTAAAGAGCGTGAAGCCGGTGGCGAGGATGCCGACGAGGCGCTTGGTCTCGTCGGTCACCAGCGGGCTCTCCGTCACCGCCAGCGCCAGCGCCAGCGTGACCGC
>PUKW01000237.1 GCA_003550665.1 Paracoccaceae bacterium
CGACGACATCATGGCCCTGCAGACCGGTGACCTCGCCAGCAACAGCCAGCGCATCCTGGGCAGCAAGATGGGGTGCGCCCATGCCGGCCGGGACATTCCGGAGATCTGCCGCCTCTACCAGCAGGGCCGGTTCAAGCTCGATGAGCTGGTCTCGGCGCGCTACCCGCTGGCCGAGATCAACACGGCCATCGCGGCGGTGAAGACCGGGCAGGTGCTGCGCAACGTGATCACTTTCTGATGCCGGGAGGTCTGTCGTGAAAATCACCGACGTGGCGAGCTTCGTGGTGGGCACGCCGCCGCCGCATTTCGGCGGCCAGTATTTCATCTTCGTCAAGCTGACCACCGATGACGGGGTCGTCGGCTACGGCGAGATCTACGCCGCGACCTTCGGGCCAGAGACCGTCGTGGCGATGCTCAAAGACGTGGCCGAGCGCCATGTCGTCGGGATGGACCCGTTTCGCATCGAGCATCTCTGGCGCAGCGTTTATGGCCGTGGCTACAGCCTGCGCCCGGATATCAGCCTGATGGGCGTGCTCTCGGGCATCGAGCTGGCGCTGTGGGACATCATCGGCAAGGCGCTCGACAAGCCCGTCCATGCCGTGCTGGGCGGCAAGGTGCATGAGCATCTGCGCACCTACACCTATCTCTATCCCGAACCCGGCGACACGGCCGATGTCTATGCCGATCCCGAGGCGGCGGCGGCACGGGCGGCGCAATATGTCGATGCGGGTTTCACGGCGGTCAAGTTCGACCCGGCGGGCAAGTATTCGGTCTATGACCCGCGCCAGCCCAGCCCGGCGATCCTCGATCTGTGCGCGCGTTATACCGGCGCGATCCGCGAGGCCGTGGGCACGCGCGCCGACCTGCTCTTTGGCACCCACGGCCAGTTCACCCCGAGCGGGGCGCGGCGGCTGGCCCGGCGGCTCGAGCCCTTTGAGCCGCTCTGGTTCGAGGAGCCGACCCCGCCCGACAACCCGCAGGCCATGGCCGAGGTGGCCCGCGCGACCTGCATCCCGATCGCTACCGGAGAGCGGCTGACCACCAAATACGAGTTCCACGCCGTGCTCAAGGCGGGGGCGGCGTCGATCCTGCAGATGGCGCTGGGCCGCGTCGGCGGGCTGTGGGAGGCCAAGAAGATCGCCGGCATGGCCGAGGCCAGCTATGCCCAGATCGCGCCGCATCTCTATGCCGGGCCGATCGAGGCGGCGGCCAATGTGCATCTTTCGGCCAGCAGCCCCAATTTCCTGATCCTGGAGGGGGTCCAGCAATGGGGCGGCTTTCATGCCGAGCTTCTGAGCACGCCCATCACCTGGGAGCAGGGCTATGTCACCGTGCCGGACAGGCCCGGGCTGGGCGTCGCGCTGAACGAAGATGTTGCCCGGGCCAACCCCTACCGCGGCAACAGCCTGCACCTTGAAATGCGCGAGGACCCTTTTGATGACCACCGCTGACGCACACGCCCCGATCCGCACGGTCGGCTTCATCGGCCTGGGCAATGTCGGCGGCAAGCTGGCCGGCAGTGTCCTGCGCAACGGCTTCGCGCTGGTGATCCATGACCTTGACCCCGAGGCCGGGCGCGCGCTGGAGGCCGGGGGCGCGCGGCGTGTGGGCAGCGCCCGCGCGGTGGCCGAGCAGAGCGACCTCGTGATCACCTGCCTGCCCTCCCCGGCCATCTGCGCCGAGGTCATGGAAGGCGAGGACGGTGTGCTGGCCGGCCTGAGCACCGGCAAGGTCTGGATGGAGATGAGCACCACCCACTATGAAGAGGTGGTGCGGCTGGCCGAGCAGGTCCGGGCAAAGGGGGCGGCCGCGCTGGACGCGCCCGTCTCCGGCGGCTGTCACCGCGCCGCCACCGGCAACATCTCGATCTTCGCCGGCGGCGAGCGCCGGGATTTCGACCGCGTCTTTCCGGTCCTGACCGCGCTGGGCCGGCGGATCCTGCATACCGGCGAGATCGGCTCGGCCTCCATCATCAAGGTGGTGACGAATTACCTCGCCTCGGCGCATCTGGTCGCGCTGGGCGAGGCGCTGATGGTGGCCCGGTGCGCCGGCATGGACATGCGCACCGTTTACGACGCGATCGGCGCGTCCTCGGGCAATTCCTTCGTCAACGAGACCGAGAGCCAGGTCATCATGAATGGCAGCTACAACATCAATTTCACGATGGACCTCGTGGCCAAAGACTCCGACCTGTTCCTCGAGCTGGCGCGCTCCGGCGCGGTGCCGGTGCAGGTCGCCCCGCTGGTGCGCGCGATCTTCCAGGACGGGCAGGACAGCTATGGTGACCGCGCCTGGTCGTCCATGATCGTCAAGCGGCTGGAGGATGCCTGCAGCACCGACCTGCGCGCCGACGGGTTTCCCGACGAGCTGGTCGATGATGAGCCCGAAAGCCCCGGCTATGAAATCGGCCACCGCCCCGGCCCCTGAGCAGCGCAGACGAAGGAGTCCCGGATATGGACGTACCGGTCGAGCACATGTGCCAGCGCATCCCTGACGACCCGGACACGGCGCGCTGCGCCGGCGCGGCGGCCAGCGGTATCAAGGGCGGCATTTCCATCGACCCGGCGCCGGTCCATGACCTTTCCCCGGATGCCACCAGCGCGGGGGACGAGGTTTTCGCCCCGGTCCTGACGGTGCTGAAGTGTCAAGACATTGACGGGGCCGTCTCGATTGCCAATGATACCGTTGTCAGATCTGCCGCCTCGGTGGGGAGTGGCGACATAGACGGAGTTCATCGCACGGGAACGGTCTGGAGCGGCACCCGCATCAACAGCGCGCCGGTGACGCCGTGTGGCACGATCAAACAAGGCGCGACCGGCCGCGGCCGATCCCGATACGCCTCTGCCAATTAAGAGGAAGTGAAAGCAACCCGCCTGGCGTTCTCGAACGGCACCAACGCCGGGAACGCATCATGAGCCGGTCCGCACCGGATCGGCGCTGCCGACATCCAGAGGAGGTTCACATCACAATGGATAAGCTACGCGAGCTTGAAAACGAGGTCCGCCTCGGGCGCCTGTCCCGCCGGTCCTTCCTGGCCCGGGCCAGCGCGCTGGGGATCGCCGGCGCCGCCGGGGTGCCGCTGATCAGCGAACGCGCCATGGCAAGCAGCCCCAGCGTGGGCGGGCAGTTCCGCATCGGCATCGGGTCGGGGTCGTCCTCGGATTCGATGGATCCGGGCACGATCACCGACACCTACATGCAGGTGGTCAATTACGGCCTGCGCAACAACCTCACCGAGGTCACCCCGGACGGCGAGCTGATCGGCGAGCTGGCCGAGAGCTTCGAGGCCAGCGAGGATGCGCGCAGCTGGACATTCCGACTGCGCGACGGGGTCGAGTTCCACAATGGCAAGACGCTCGACGCCAATGACGTCGTGGAGACGATGAACCATCACCGCGGCGAGGATTCCGAATCCGGCGCGCGCCAGCTCTTCGACGATGTCGACGAGATCGTCGCGGAGGACGACCGGACCGTGACCTTCCATCTGAGCTCGGGCAACGCCGATTTCCCGTTCCTGATGAACGACTACCGGCTGACCATCTGCCCGGTCGTCGACGGCGAGCTGGATCTGTCGGGCAACGGCACCGGCGGCTATATCCTCGACAGCTTCGACCCCGGCGAACGCACGACGATGAGCCGCAACCCCAATTACTGGAAGGAGAACGCGGCCTTCTTCGAGACGGTGGAGGTGCTGGTGATGCGCGATTCCACGTCGCGCACGAACGCGCTGACGACCGGCGACATCGACGTGATGAACCGGGTCGCGCCGAGCTCGGTCAACCTGGTCGGGCGCGGCGGCAATGTGCGCGTCGAGCAGACGAGCGGCAACCAGCACTACTCGTTCCCGATGCATGTCGATCGCGAGCCGTTCGATGACTGGCATGTGCGCAAGGCCATCAAGCTCGCGGTCGATCGCGAGCAGCTTCTGCAGACGGTGCTCTCGGGGCATGGCTATGTCGGCAACGACCACCCGATCGGCCGGGCCAACCGCTTTTTCCACGAGGAGTTGCCGCAGCGGCAGTTCGACCCCGAAGAGGCCCGGCACCACCTGCGCGAGGCCGGTCACGAGAACCTGCAACTGACCCTCAAGGTCTCCGATGCGGCGTTCGTCGGCGCGGTCGATGCCGGCCAGCTCATGGCCGAGACCATGGCCGAGGCCGGCATCGATCTGCGGGTCGACCGGGTTCCCTCGGATGGCTACTGGTCGAATGTCTGGCTCGAGGAGCCCTTCGTCGCCTCCTATTGGGGCGGGCGGCCGACCGAGGACTGGATGTTCACCGAGGGCTATGCCGCCGGCGCCAACTGGAACGACACCAACTGGGATAACGAGCGCTTCAACGAGCTTTTGCGCGAAGCCCGCGCCGAGCTCGACGAGGATCGCCGCCGCGAGATGTATCACGAGATGCAGGAGCTGGTGCATGACGACGGCGGCAGCCTGATCCCCATCTTCGCCAACTACATCATGGGCCTGAGCGACGAGGTCCAGCACGGCGAAATGGCGAACAACTGGGACCTCGACGGGCTGAAATGCCTGGAGCGGTGGTGGTTTGCCTGATCGCGCCCGCATGATCCCGCGACACCACGGGAAAAGGTAGCGCATCCATGGCCAGAATCGCTGTCCTGATCGCCCAGCGCCTGGGCCTGGGGGTGCTGATCCTCTTCGCGGTGTCGCTGATCATCATGTTCGTCGTCGAGCTGCTGCCCGGCGACACCTGCCAGGAGCTGATGGGTCAGGGGGCCACGCCCCAGACCCTGCAGGCCTGCCGGGCGGCACTCGGCCTCGACGACCCGATGCATGAACGCTACCTCTCGTGGCTCGGCGGGATGCTGACCGGCGACATGGGGATATCGCTGGCCAACCAGCGGCCCATCGACGAGCTGGTGATCCGGCGCATCCTCAACACCTTCTTTCTGGCCGGCATCGCGGCGGCGATCGCGGTGCCGCTGTCGCTGATGCTGGGCATCCTCGCGGCGATGTACCGCAACAGCATCTTCGATCGCATCGTCAACGTCTCCACGCTGACCTCGATCTCCTTTCCCGAGTTCTTCGTCGCCTACATCCTGATCTTCATCTTCGCGGTCGAGCTGGGCATGTTCCCGAGCGTCTCCAACGTCCATGCGGACATGGCCTTTCAGGAGCGCCTCTACCGCAGCCTCCTGCCGGCGCTGTCGCTGACCCTGGTGATTACCGCGCATATGATGCGCATGACGCGGGCGACGATCGTCAACCTGATGGCGAGCCCCTATATCGAGATGGCCCGCCTCAAGGGCATCCGGGGCATGCGCATCATCACCTATCACGCCCTGCCCAACGCCTTCGCCCCGATCATCAACGTCATAACCCTCAACCTCGCCTACCTGATCGTCGGGGTCGTCGTCGTCGAGGTGGTGTTCGTCTATCCCGGGCTGGGCCAGCTTCTGGTCGATGCGGTGTCGAACCGCGACATGCCGCTGGTGCAGGCCGGGGCGCTGATGTTCGCGGCGGTCTATGTTCTCTTGAACCTGTTCGCGGATATAGTCTCGATCATCTCGAACCCGCGTCTTCTTCATCCACGATAGGGGGCCGGCTGTGAGGAATATCTTGAAGCTTCTCGAGCAGGCGCCGCTTTCGGCCAAGTTCGGCATGGCGATCATCGTCGTCTACGTCATCGCGGCCGTGTTCGCGCCGATCCTCGCGCCCTACCCCCAGCGCGCCATCGTCGGCAGCCAGTTCGAGGCGATCAGCGCGGCGCACTGGCTGGGCACCGATCACCTCGGGCGGGACATGCTCTCGCGGCTGATCTATGCCGCGCGCAACACCGTCGGCATCGCCGTTGCCGCAACGGCGCTGACCTTCCTGTTCGGCTGCATGCTGGGATTCCTGGCCGCGACGATCGGCGGCTGGGGCGACCAGCTCCTGTCGCGCGCGGCCGACACCATCCTCGCGATCCCGACCCTGATCTTCGCGCTGATGCTGCTGACCGTGTTCGGCACCGCGCTGCCCGTGCTGGTGCTGGTCATTGGCTTTCTGGAGTCGCCCAAGGTCTTTCGCATCGCGCGCTCATCGGCGATGAACGTCGTCGTGATGGACTTCGTCGAGGCCGCAAGACTGCGCGGCGAGGGTGTCGGCTGGATCATGCGCCGCGAATTGCTGCCCAATGTCATGGCCCCGCTGGTCGCCGAGTTCGGGCTGCGCTTTTGCTTCGTCTTCCTGATGATCAGCGCGCTGAGTTTTCTGGGGCTGGGCATCCAGCCGCCGCTCGCCGACTGGGGCGCGATGGTGCGCGAGACCGCCCAGCTGATCTCCTTCGGAGTGCCGACGCCGCTGATCCCGGCCTTTGCCATTGCCCTGCTGACGATTGCCGTGAACTTCGTCGTGGACTGGTTCCTCTACAAGCAGAGCGGCCTGAAGGAGGAACGCGCGTGACAGCGACAAGCCCCGACGACGAGAAATCCGTCCTGCTGGACATCCGCGGCCTTGTCATCGAGGCGCGCTCGGAGGATACGTGGGCGCCGATCGTCAAGGGCGTGGATGTAACGCTGCACCGCGAGGAGGTGCTGGGGCTGATCGGCGAGTCCGGGGCCGGCAAGTCCACGATCGGGCTGGCGGCCTTGGGCTTTGCCCGCGATGGCTGCCGCATCAGCGGCGGGGATATAAGCTTTGACGGCATCGCGCTGCGCGAGCTCAGTGAGGGGCGCATGGGCCGGCTGCGCGGGGCGCGCATCGCCTATGTCGCCCAGTCCGCCGCCGCGTCCTTCAACCCGGCACGGCGCATCGACGACCAGGTCTGCGAGACGGCCGTCCAGCACGGCATCATGTCGCGGCCGGAGGCACGCAAGCGCGCGCGCAGGCTCTACGCGACGCTGCGCCTGCCCGACCCGGACAGCTTTGGCCGGCGCTTTCCCCACCAGGTCTCCGGCGGCCAGCTTCAGCGCGCCATGGTCGCCATGGCGCTGGTCTGCGGCCCGGACCTGATCGTCTTTGACGAGCCCACGACGGCCCTCGATGTGACCACCCAAATCGAGGTCCTCGCCGCCATCAAGGACGCCATCCGCGCGGAGCGCGCCGCCGCGCTCTACATCACCCACGACCTCGCCGTCGTCGGGCAGATCGCCGACCGGATCAAGGTTCTGCTGCAGGGCGAGGAGGTCGAGGAGGGCGAGACCGAGCAGATCCTCTATCACCCGAAGGAGGACTACACCAGAAAGCTCGTCAAGGTTCGCAGCGTCAGCAAGCCGGGTCACACTGACATGTCCGACACACCGGCCATCGAGGCGCGGCATGTCACGGCGGCCTACGGCAAGGGGCTGAAGGTCCTCGATGACGTGTCGGTGAGCGTTGCCAAGGGGGCGACCACGGCGATCGTGGGCGAGTCGGGCTCGGGCAAATCCACCCTGGCGCGGGCCATGACCGGGCTGCTGCCGCCGCTGTCGGGCGGGTGCCATCTCAACGGCGTCGAGCTGCCGCCCCAACTCAAGCACCGCTCCAAGGACCAGCTGCGCCGGCTGCAGATGATCTACCAGATGCCCGACGTGGCGGTGAATCCGCGCCAGCTCATCGACGAGATCATCGGCCGGCCCCTGACCTTTTATTTCGGCACCACCGGGCGCAAGCGCCGCGACCGCGTCGCCGAGCTACTGGAGCTGGTGGAGCTCTCGCCCGATCTCGCCAAGCGCCCGCCGGCGGCCCTGTCGGGAGGGCAGAAGCAGCGCATCTGCATCGCCCGCGCCCTGGCCGCCGAGCCCGATGTCGTGATCTGCGACGAGGTGACCAGCGCGCTCGACCAGGTCGTCGCCGACGGGGTGCTAAAGCTGCTGCTGCGGCTGCAGGAGGAATTCCAGACCAGCTATGTCTTCATCACCCACGACCTGGCGACCGTTCGCGCCATCGCCGACGATGTCGCCGTAATGTATCTCGGCCAGGTCGTCGAGCACGGCGCCAAGGACGACATCCTGAACAACCCCCAGCACGACTACACCAAGAAGCTGCTTTCCTCGGTGCCGCGCATGGAGATGGGCTGGCTGGACCGCGTGCTGGCCGAACGCGCCAAGGGGCGCGAAGCCATCTCCTGAACCCGGCCGGCACGGTGGCCTGCATCGGCATGACCATGCCCCCGGCCGGGAGCCATCACTGACAGCCGACAGGACGGTCAATGGGGACGCTTGATCCCCACCGACATGGTCTGGCTGCGGTGCGGCGTTCCGTCGAAGCGCTCGGTCCACCCGATGCCGGACAGCCCGTCGCCGCCCCGGGGCCCGGTCATGTCGCCGCAGCGGATAATCGACACGCCGGGTGAAACCATATCGGCGCCGCCACGTTACTCCTACAGGTCACGCCAACACCGGCGTCGATGGGAGAATGATCCATGAGACTTTCACTTCACGCGGCCCTGATGACTGCAACAATTCTCGGTGCCGCACCAGCTTTCGCGCAGATGGCGGACAACCCCATGGTCGGCGGCGCCGAGATGTCCGCGGACCAGACCATCGTCGAGAACGCCGTCAATTCCGAGGATCATACCACCCTTGTCGCCGCGCTGCAGGCTGGACAGCTGGTCGACTGGCTGCAGAGCGAGGGGCCGTTCACGGTCTTCGCGCCGGTGAACGCGGCCTTCGATGCGCTTCCCGAGGGCACGGTCGACGAGCTGCTCATGCCCGAGAATGCCGAGGCGCTGCACGAGGTGCTGACCTGTCACGTGGTCGACGCCAGCGCGATGTCCGGCGCCATCGCCCAGATGATCGCCGATGGTGACGGCGTGCACATGCTCGAGACGCTGGGCGGCTGCATGCTCGAGGTCCGCGCGACCGACGACATGATCACCCTGACCGACGAAGCCGGCGGCACCGCGACGGTGACCATCGCCGATGTCGTACAATCCAACGGCGTGATCCATGTGATCGACGCGGTGTTGCTGCCCGGCGACGACGCCGCGATGGAGGCCGACATGCCTATGGACGCCGACATGGATGCGGGCGACAACCCGATGGTCGGCGGCGCGGCGATGTCGGCGCAGATGAACATCGTGGAGAACGCGGTGAATTCGGCCGATCATACCACCCTCGTCGCCGCCGTGCAGGCCGCGGGGCTCGTCGAGACGCTGGAAGGCGACGGCCCGTTCACCGTCTTCGCCCCCACCAACGCCGCCTTCGACGCGCTGCCCGAGGGCACGGTCGAGACGCTGCTGATGGAGGAGAACCGCGAGGCGCTGACGCGGATCCTGACAAGTCATGTCGTCGCCGGCAACATCTCTGCCGCCGAACTCACAGCGCTGGCGCGCGCCGCGCCGGACGGGTTCCATCACTTCGATGCAATCTCCGGTGCAGCGCTTTCCGCGCAGGTCCGCCCATCGGGCGCCGTCTATATCTTCGACGAGAGTGAACAGGCGTATCGGGTCAGCATTGCCGATGTGAACCAGTCCAACGGCGTGATCCATGTGGTCGACGGCGTGCTCCTGCCGCGCTGACACAACCCGCGCATCCCGTAGGCAAACTGGGCCGAGGAAACTGGTCAGGCTTCGACCGCGGCGGAGCCGGACTCCGCCGCGGTCCGCCTGATGCGAAAGCGCTGAAAGCGGCGAGACGCATGCGGCGGAACTTCATGCGCGTGTGCGACGGGCGCGCCATGTAGATGGCTTGAGCGAACGGCGGCCCGTTTGCGCGGGATCGGCCGGAGGGGCACCTCGCTCTCTTGGCCGCTTCTCGGTCGCGCGGAGCGGGCTGGGCAGCTTGAAATGCGCCGGTTGCCGCCGGTCGGTGTGCCGGGACGCCACGGGCCCGTCAGTGCTTGGCCTGTCACGCGGAGCATTTCTCGCCTCGAGGCCTGAGTTGCGCGCCGAGGTGTCACGCCGGGCATGGGTTCGGGCGTCGCAGCTGGCCGAGGCGGCGCATTCGTCAGGGAATTGATCCCCCGGATCAATTCCTGATCCTGCTCATTGTAGGCGAGGTTCTTCATCCCGAGCTTGGCGCTGGCCCGGGCCAGGCCGATGGTGCGCAGCAGCGTGCCGCCCATGTCCTTGACCTGCGCACCGAAGACGTGCTCGACGCGCCCGCGCACCGAGGATCTGGTCCGGTTACCCCGCTTCGCCTGTTCGGACAGCGGCCTGCCGCGCTGGCCCTTGCGGTGGATGCGGCTTTTCAGTTCCAGCGCGCGCAGCTTCGCCTCCATCGCTTCGGACCGATAGGCGTCGCCATTGTCGCTCAGACCAATGGCGGAACAATGGTGATCCTGCCCCGAATTGGTGGACACCCATGATAGGCTTTCGAGCCGACGGAAGGAGTGTCCGATGGAGAAGAAGAAGCGCCGGTATTTTCCGGATGAGTTCAAGCGGCAGGCCGCGGAGCGCGTCGAGACGAGCGGGCTGTCGATCATGGATGTCGCAGCGGAACTCGGCGTCCACGAGACGCAGCTGCGCCGCTGGATAAGGCAGTTCGGCAAGTCGGGGACGGCTCCCTGCGCGGCGCCCCAATACGCAGGCGCAGGACCCGTCCCCGGCCGAGCTGGCGGCGGAGAATGCCCGGTCGAAACGGGAGCTGCAAAAGGCCCAGACGCAGCGCGATAGCCTAAAAAAGGCGGCGCTCATCTTCGGAGCGGCCACCCGATGACGTTCGGGTTCGTGGATGAGCATCGTCAAATATGGCCCGTTCGCACGACCGACAGCCGACACGACTACCCGATCGCGCCGAACAGGCTGCGCAGGAACTTCACCGCGACCGCGCCGAACCAGGTATGGCTCGCGGACCTGACCTACATCCGGACCGGCGAAGGCTGGCTCTTTCTGGCCGCGCTGATCGACATGCACACCCGCAAGGTCGTGGGCTGGAGCATGCGCGAGACCCTTCATGCCTCGATCGCACTCGAAGCACTCGACATGGCCATCGGACGCCAGCGCCCGGCGCCGGGGCTGATCCAGCATTCGGATCACGGCATTCAATACGCGGCCGACGAGTATCGCCAAGCCCTTGCCGTAGCGAAGATAACGCCTTCCATGAGCCGGAAGGGCAATTGCCTCGACAACGCGCCCATGGAGAGCTTCTTCCACACGCTCAAGGTCGAGCGCGTTCGTCACCGCGTTTACGCCACACGGGACGAAGCGCGCCAGGATCTCTTTGCCTACATCGAGGGCTTCTACAATTCCCGGCGCATGCATTCCGCGATAGGATACCGCTCACCGGCCGACATGGAGCGCATGGCGGCCTGACCGCGTCCACTTTTTCGGGGCAGGATCACTCGACCTTGTCGGGCTCCCGGCGCCCGGCCGCACGGCAGAGCCCCCGGATCAGGGCGTCGAACTGGCTGCCCTCCTTGTCGTCGAGGCGCCCGAGATTGGCCACTACGCGGTGGCGCGGCTTGCCCGCCTCGTTGCGGTAGGACTCGACCACCTGCAGGTAGCGCCGCCCTCCGCTCTCGTTAATTCGAAAGAACATGCCTACATCATGTGACGTCAGGCCAATTTCTGCAGGGCTATGACCACAAAGCACGTGTGACTACAATAAATCCACCCCTCAGCGCACATAACCCGTTGATCAGACGAGCTATGCTGAA
>PUKW01000283.1 GCA_003550665.1 Paracoccaceae bacterium
ATCGAGGACATGACCTGCCTGACGCGCGCCGAGATCGCCGCGATCGCCGAGCACGAGCACGTCACCGAGGGCGACGCGACGCTGATGGGCGAGTATCTCATGCATATCCATCACGGCCCGCAGAAGGTACAGCAGTATATCTGCGACGACATCCGCGACGCGATGCACAGGGGCGACGCCGCACATGCGCGCACCCTGCTCGCGACCCTGCGCCAGTTCATGGCCGACCACCCGGAGGCCGCGCGCGGCGCGCAATGACCCGAATCGTCACAGCATCACATGGGAGGTCCCGATGCGCCTGATCCTTGCCTTTCTCGCCCTGCTCGCGGCGCCCGCCTGGGCGAACGGGCCGATTCCGCAGCTGCATGACGTCACCGGGGTGGCCGCTGACGACGTGCTCAACATCCGCGCCGAACCCTCCGCGAGCGCGCCGATCATCGGCGGGCTGGCCCCCGACGCAACCGACATCGAGGTCATCTGGGTCAACGATGATGGCAATTGGGGCCTCATCAACGACACGGAGCACAGCGGCTGGGTCTCGATGGCCTTCCTGGAACCGCGCGGCGTGCATATCGACAATTTCAACCTGCCGGTGGGAATGCGCTGCTTCGGGACAGAGCCGTTCTGGTCGCTCACCCATGAGGGCGGCACGCTCACGCTCGACGAACTCGCCGCCGACACGCCGCGGGAGTTCGACCTCACGATCGCGCAGGACAATGCCGGGATAGACGTGTTCACCCGGATGATCCGCGCGCTCGGCGATGGCGGGGCGTTCACCGCGCTGGTGGAGCCGAGGATGTGCGATGACGGCATGAGCGATCGCAATTACGGCCTGACGATCCGCATGATGGCGGGCGACACGGCGCCGCTTCTGAACGGGTGCTGTTCGCTCGAGCCGCTCGACTGAGGCGTCAGGGCAGGATCAGTATCGGCGTGCCGACCCCGACCATGGCGTAGATCTGCTCCATCTCGTCATCGGTCACGGCGATGCAGCCCTCGGTCCAGTCGCCGGTGGCGTTGGGAAATTCCGGGCCCTTGCCGTGGATGAAGATGTCGCCGCCGGGGTTGTCACCCGCCTCCTCGGCGCGCAGGCGCTGCGAGGGCTCAGGATACGAGATGCCGAGCGAGAGGTGAAACCGGCTGTTGGGGGTGCGCCGGTCGATGATGTAGGCGCCCTCCGGGGTGCGCCCGTCGCCCTCGCGCTCCTTCTGACCGACCGGTTCGCGCCCCAGATCGATCTCGTAGCTCGCCAAGGGCTGCCCGTAATGCATCAGATCCATCTGACGCGCATCCTTGAAGACATTGATCTGCGTGACCTCGGGGCCGTCATAGGTCTGGAACTTCGAGGGTTCCCTGCTCGAACACGCCGCAAGCGCAAGCGCTGCCCCGGCGAGCACCATAACCGCGATGGATCTCATTTGCCTGTCCCGCTCTTATTGTTTTGCAATGTTATACTCCGGCCGGCCGGGTCTCGCCTAGCAAAAAACGCGCATCCGGGTTCAGAAAGCGTAAATGGCGGCGGTTCAGCCGGCCAGAAGCGCGCGGGCGGCGTCGCGGGCGGCGTCCGTGACGGTGTCACCGGCGAGCATGCGGGCGATTTCGTCGATGCGGTCCGATTCGGCGAGGGCGGCGACATGCGAGGTCGTCACCTCCCCCGCGACGCGCTTGTCCACGCGCCAGTGATGCGCGCCCTTGGCCGCGACCTGCGGCGAATGCGTCACCACGAGCACCTGCCCCGTCTGCGCGAGCCGGCGCAGCCGGCTGCCCACGGCATCCGCCGTCGCCCCGCCAACCCCGCGATCGATCTCGTCGAAGATCATGCTGCGCCCGGGGGCCGCCCCGAGCAGGCAGACCTTGAGCGCCAGCAGGAACCGCGAGAGCTCGCCGCCCGAGGCGATGCGGTTGATCGGCCCGGCCGGCGCGCCCGGATTGGTCGCCACGGTGAAGGCAACCGCATCGCGGCCGTCGGGGCCCGGCTCGCTCTCGGTGATCTCGGTGGCGAAGACGGCGCGTTCCATCCTGAGCGGGGCAAGCTCCCCGGCCATCGCCGCGTCGAGGCGTTCGGCCGCCGCGGCGCGCGCGGCGGTCAGCTCCGCGGCCGCCGCATCATAGGCCGCCTGAGCCGCCTCCTCGGCGGCGCGCAGATCGGCGATGTCGCGCGCGCCGCCATCGAGCCGGGCAAGCCGCGCGCGCAGGCTGTCAGCATGGGCGCCGAGATCGTCGGGCAAGACCCCGTGCTTGCGCGCAAGGCCGCGGATCTCAAAGAGCCGTTCCTCGACGCGTTCGAGCTCGCCAGGGTCGTGATCAAGCGCGGCGAGGCAGCCCTCCACCCCGTCCTGCGCCTCGGCGAGCGCCTCCTGCGCGCGCGCGAGTGCCGCGAGCGGCGCGTCGAGCCGCCCCTCGACATCGGCGACCGCCCCGTCGAGCCAGCGCGCCGCATCGCGCATCATCCCCTCCGCGCCGTCATTCGACAGCGCCGCATGAGCACGCGCGATATCCTCGCGCACCCGCGCGGCGGCCTGCATCGCGCGGCGCCGCCCGTCGAGCTCGGCCTCCTCGCCGGGTTGCGGGTCGAGCTTGTCGAGCTCGCCCACGGCATGGCGCAGGTAATCTTCCTCGGCCTGGACCTCGGCAAGCGCGGCCTCGGCGGCTTCGCGGTCGCGCCGCGCCTGCCCGAGCGCACGCCACAGCCCGCGCGGCTCGGATTTCTGCCCCGCGAGCCCCGCGAAGTCGTCGAGCAGCTCGCGATGCCCGCGCGGATTGAGAAGCCCGCGATCATCCTGCTGGCCGTGCAGCTCCACCAGCGTCTCCGACAGCCGCCGCAGCACCTCGCCCGAGGCGCGGCGATCGTTGATCCAGGCAGTCTTGCGCCCCTCCGCGGTGTTGACGCGGCGCAGGATCAATTCCTCGCCCCAGGGTATCCCCGCCTCCTCGAGCACGCCCTGCGCCGGGTGCCCGGCGTGCAGCTCGAACACGGCGACCGCCTCGCCCTGCTTCGCTCCCGCGCGCACCAGATCGGCCCGCCCACGCCAGCCGAGCACGAAGCCGAGCGAATCGAGCAGGATCGACTTGCCCGCCCCGGTCTCGCCGGTGAGCACGTTGAGGCCGGGCTCGAAGGTGAGGTCGAGCCGGTCAATGATCAGCATGTCGCGGATTTCGAGGCCGCGCAGCATCGCCCCCGCCTCCCCGGCGCGCCGGCCCTAGAGCCAGTCGCCCCGCACGGTCTGGCGGTAGATGTCGCGCAGCCAGCCGTCGCCCGAGGCCTCGTCCGACAGGCCCTGCCCCGTCAGCAGGCGATAGCTGTCGTCATAGAACTCGCTGCCGCGGAAATTGTGCCCGAGGATCGCCGCCGCCGTCTGCGCCTCATCGGTCAGGCCGAGGGCGACGTAAGCCTCCACGAGGCGGTGCAGCGCCTCCGGCGTATGCGTCGAGGTCTCGAAATTCTCGACCACGGTGCGGAAGCGGTTGGTGGAGGCGTTGTAGTGGCCGCGGCGCAGATAATAGCGGCCGACCTCCATCTCCTTGGCGGCGAGATGGTCGAAGGCGAGGTCGAATTTCATCTCGGCGGTGCGGGCGTATTCGCTGTCCGGGTAGCGCTCGAAGACGTCCTGAAGGGCGCGCAGCGCGTCGGTCGTCAGCCCCTGATCGAGCCCGACCGCCTCGATCTGGTCGTAATAGGACAGCGCGATCAGATAGGTCGCGTAATCAGCATCGGGGCCGGTCGGAAACAGCTCGACATAGCGCTGCGCGGCGGCGCGGGCGTCGTCGTATTCCTCCTGGCGATGATTGGCATAGGCCTGCCTGATGAGCGCTTCCTGCGCCCATTCGGAATAGGGGTGCAGGCGCTCGAGCTCGGTGAACATGCGCAGCGCGGTGTCCGGATTGTCCTGCACCTCGAGCTCGTAATTGCCGCGTTCGAGGATCTCCTCGGGTGCATAACCCTGAAGGTTGCTCGGCGCGTCGTCGCCGGTCCCGCAGGCCGCCAAGCCGGCCGCCAGAACGACCGCTCCCAGAACTCTCGCGCCTGCCACGCCTGTCGTCATCGCCTGCAACCCCTCGCTGTGTGCCCTGTGCGGCACCCCGTTTGATGGTGAAGTAGCACAGAAGACTCCCGGGCGCAAAACGCCTTTGCGAGTGCGGCGCGGCTCAGGCGGAGAGCGGGATGTCGGGGCGGCCGAGGCCGATCCCGGGCAGCAGCTGCGCCGCATTCGCATCCAGCGTGATACGCTCGACGGCGCCGGTCTCGAACAGCGCCGCGACCAGGCGGCCGGTGAGCGCGTGCCCCGCCTTGCGCGCCACGTAGCGCCCCATCAGCGGCGCCCCGGCGAGCGCGAGGTCGCCCACCGCATCGAGCATCTTGTGGCGCACCGGCTCGTCGGGATGGCGCAGCCCGCCGGGGCTCAGGACGACGTCGCCATCGACGACCACGGCGTTGTGAATGCTGCCCCCGCGCGCGAGCCCTTGCGCGCGCATCGCGTCGACATCGCTCTTGCGGCAGAAGGTCCTGCTGTCGGCGAGCACATGCGCGAAGGCCCCGTTGGCCAGGTCGAGCGTGCGCATCTGCCGTCCGATGGCGCCGTCCGCGAAGTCGATCTCGAACCGCATCGAGAAGCCGCGCGCCGGTTCGAGCCGCGCCATCGCGTCACCCTCGACAAGCTGCACCGGCCGCGTCACCCGCAGCACCTCGAGCGGCGCGTCGAGCGCCACCACACCGCAGGCGCGGATCTTGACGACGAAGGGCGCAGCGCTGCCGTCGAGAATCGGAAGCTCGGGGCCGTCGACCTCGATGAGCGCATTGTGAACCCCGCACCCGGCGAGCGCGGCCATGACATGCTCGATCGTGCCGACCTCAACCCCGTCGTCATTGGCGACACGCGTGCTCAGCCGCGCGGGCACGAGCGCGGACCAGAGCGCCAGGATCTGCGGGTCGCACCCGACGACATCGGTGCGGCGAAACCGGATGCCGGTGCCGGCGGCCGCCGGATGGATCACCATCCGAGCGCGCTGGCCGCTGTGAAGCGCCACGCCGCTGAAGCGTATCGATGATCCGAGTGTCGTCTGCACGGCGAGCCTGCTGTTTTTTATAAACACCTCGCTCAGGTAAACGCCGCGTTCACCAGCAACAATTCAATCTTTGCAACATTATGAAACACTGGGCGCGGTGCTGCGCGGTTCCTCGCCGTTCGCCCGCGGTACATGCGCGGGGCCGGGCGATGCCCGGCCCCGGTTGCGAGACGCCGCCGCGCCGGCGCGCGGCGTCAGTTGGCCTGTCGGCGCAAAAACGCAGGGATTTCAACGCGCTCATCCTCGGGCGCCGGCTCGGCCGGGCTGTCCTGGCCGGTCACCGGCGGCTGTTGCCGCGCGGGACGGTCGTTGCCCTCGCTTCGCTGGCCGGTCATCCGGTTGATCAGCGAATTGAACCCGCCGCCGCGGCCACGGTCCGTGCCTTCGCGGGCCGCGCCGCCCGGCGCCGCGTCGCCGCGCCCGGCCTCGGCGTCCACGTCGTGCGACGGGGTTTTCTGGACGGCGGCCTGCAGCCGCTGCAGGGCCTCCGGCGACGGTGTGCCCGGCTTTTGCGACGGGCGCGGCGCGACGAAGGCGCCCGGGTCGTCGTCATCGAACCTCTGGCGCGGGGCGGGCTGCGGTGCGGATGCGGCTTGCGCCGACTGGCCGCCCGACCCGGTGGCGCGCAGCGGTGCGGAGTCCTGCATCGGCGCCTGCTCGGTGGCGGCACGCGCGACGGGCTCTTCGGCCTGTGCCGGCAGCTCCTGCGCCTCGATCGGCTCGGCGGCCTCCGCGGCGCCCGGCTGGAGCGGCTCGGCGAGCCGCCGGCGCGGCACCGGGACCTCGTCCTCGCCATGCGCGGCGTCGATGCCGGTGGCGACGACAGAGACGCGCATGACCCCTTCCATAGCGGTGTCGAGCGTCGAGCCCACGATGATGTTGGCGTCGGGATCGACTTCCTCGCGGATGCGGTTTGCGGCCTCGTCGAGTTCGAACAGCGTCAGGTCATAGCCGCCGGTGATGTTGATGAGCACGCCCTTGGCCCCGCGCAGGCTGATCTCGTCGAGCAGCGGGTTGGCGATCGCCTTTTCGGCGGCCTGCACCGCGCGGCTCTCGCCCTCGGCCTCGCCGGTGCCCATCATCGCCTTGCCCATCTCGTCCATCACGGCGCGGACATCGGCGAAGTCGAGATTGATCAGCCCCGGCTGCACCATCAGATCGGTCACGCCCTTGACGCCCTGATAGAGGACGTCATCGGCCATCGCGAAGGCCTCGGTGAAGGTCGTCTTCTCGTTGGCGAGCCGGAAGAGGTTCTGGTTGGGGATGATGATAAGCGTATCGACGACGCGCTGCAGCGCCTCCACGCCCTCCTCGGCCTGGCGCATCCGCTTGCCGCCCTCGAACTGGAAGGGCTTCGTCACCACGCCGACGGTGAGCACGCCGAGCTCGCGCGCGGCCTGCGCGATGATCGGGGCCGCGCCGGTGCCGGTGCCGCCGCCCATGCCGGCGGTGATGAAGCACATATGCGCGCCCGAGAGCTGATCGACGATCTCCTCGACGCTCTCCTCGGCGGCGGCGGCGCCGACGGAGGGGTGCGCGCCCGCGCCGAGCCCCTCGGTCATCTTTGCGCCCATCTGGATCTTCTGCTCGGCCTTGGACTGCGCGAGAGCCTGCGCGTCGGTGTTGGCCACCACGAACTCGCACCCCTCGAGGTTCTGCGCGATCATGTTGTTGACGGCGTTGCCGCCCGCCCCGCCGACGCCGAAGACCGAAATCCGCGGCTTCAGCTCTGTCTGCTCGGGTATAACGAGGTTGAGTGTCATCGCAAATCCGCCTGTTTTCTGGTCTCTACCGCGCCGGCCGCACCGGCATGTTTACCGCAACTCTACATTTCGCGCCGCGACGGGTCACGCGAAAAACGCGCAAAATGCACAAAATCTGGCCTTTTTACCATTCGTTTTCGCGGCATCTTGGTCTCTCCCCATCATCTAGTGGATCACCAGTTCTCCTTGAACCATCGCACCGCGCGGCGCAGGGATCGCGCCGGGGCCTCGTTCGCGGGGATGTCGAAGTCCCACCACTCATCCTGCGGATGCGCCGCGAACAGGCTCAGCCCCACGGCACTGGCGAAGGCCGGGCCCGTCGCCCCCTGCGGCAGCCCGCGCACCCGCAGCGGCCGCCCGAGGCGCACCTGCCGGCCGAGGATGCGCCCGGCGACCCCGTCGAGGCCGGGCATCTGGCTGGCGCCCCCGGTGAGCACGATCTGCTGGCTGGGCATGTGTTCGAAACCGGCTGCATCGAGCCGAGCGCGCACATCCTCGAGGATCTCCTCGACGCGCGGGCGCATGATGCCGATGAGTTCGGCGCGGCTCACGGTGCGGCGGTCGTGGTCCCAGTCGCCGGTGTCGCCGCCGATCTCGATGACCTCGCGGTCGTCGAGCCCGGTGGCCAGCAGCCCGCCGTGATAGGTCTTGAGCCGCTCGGCGACGGGCATTGGAACCTGCAGCCCCTGCGAGATGTCGCGCGTGACGTGATCGCCGCCGAGGCGCACGCTGTCGCAATAGATCATGTGCTTCTTGATGAAGATCGACACGCCGGTCGCGCCGCCGCCCATGTCGATGCAGGCCGCGCCGAGCTCCTGCTCGTCCTCCACGAGGCTCGACAGCGCCGAGACATAGGCCGAGGAGGCGATCCCCGCGAGCTCCAGGTCGCAGCGGCGGATGCAGTGGACGAGATTCTGCACCACGTCGGTATCGACGGTGAGCAGATGCATGTCGCAGCTGAGCTGCTGGCCGAACTGGCCGCGCGGGTCCGACAGGTTGGCGCGCTGATCGAGCGCGAAATTGACAGGCTGGGCGTGCAGCACCTCGCGCCCGGGGCCGTAATCGGGCAGCTCGCAGGCGGCGAGCACGCCGGCGATGTCGCGCTCGCTCACCGGGCCGTTCCCGAGCGCGATGGCGCCGTCGAGGCCGTAAGAGCGCGGCTGCGCCCCGGACAGGCAGCCGATGACGTGATCGACGCGCACCTGCGCCATCTTCTGCGCGGCCTGCACGACGGTGCGCACCGCGCGCTCGGTCTCCTGCATGGCGTGGACCTCGCCGAAGCGCACCCCGCGCGAGCGCGTCGTCGCAGCCCCGATGACACGAAAGCCCGCCTGCCCGGCCATCGGCCCGACTCCCTCGACCTCCTGCTCCGGCGCGCCGCCGTCAAAGCGCAGGATCAGGCAGCCGATCTTGGTGCTGCCGAGATCGAGAACGGCGACGACGCCGCGCTGCATCGCCGCGTGACGCATCCGGCGCATCGCCCGCTGGGCCTGATAGAGATCCGACATCAGTTGCTTTCCCCGCTGTTGAGGCGGCGCATCTGCCGCATGTGATCCTGCGCATCCGCCGTGAGCCGCACCGTGGCGCGCTCCGGCAGCCGAAGGTCGAGATCCGCCACATCGCGCGCGAGCAGATCGCGCGCGCGGTCCGCCGCGATTGCACGCTCGAGCGCGCGCACGGGCTCCTCGGCGGGCAGCCGGATGCGCTGGTCGCGGTCGAGCATCACGTCCCAGCGCCGCTCGCCCACGCGCACGAGCCCGCGCAGGCGCTCCGTCAGCGGCTCGGATGCGGCGAAGAGCTCGAGCGCCTCACCGGCGTGATCGGCCGCGCCGTCACCCGCGATGAGCGGCAGGTCCGCGCGCTCGGTGCGGCTGTCGAGGCGGGCGATGGCGTGGCCCTCCGGATCGACGAGGAACAGCCCCTCCCGGTCGCGCCAGACGAGGGCGGGCTCGCGCTGGCGGATCGTCACGGAAAGCTCGCGGTCGCTGGTGATGCGCAGATCGGCGCGGCGGACGACATCGAAAGCCTCGAACTGCGTGCGCAGCGCCTCGAGGTCGAGATGGAACGAACTCGCCGGCAGATCCACCGCGACGGCCGCGGCGAGCGCGTTGCCGACGGCGCGGTCCGCACCCTCGATGCGCAGCTCTTCGACCATGAATTCCGGCCGCTCCTCGATTGCGCGGCGCAGATCGGCGGCCTGACCGGCGATGGCGGCGCGGTTGTCCGCATCGACCACATGCATCGCGACCGGCACCGCGAGCGCCGCCGCCGGCAGCCCGATGCGCACGAGCACACGCATGAACGGCGTCAGCCACAGCCGCTGCAGCCGGTAGGCCAGCCGCGAGGGGGATGGATCGCGCGCGCGCCTCAGCGGCCACATGATGCGTCCTCCACGATCCAGCGGCACAGCGCGGCAAAGGAGATCCCCTCATGCGCGGCCTGCTCGGGTGACAGGGATGTGGGCGTCATGCCCGGCTGCGTGTTGACCTCGAGGATCACCAGCCCGTCGCGGCCGCGCGCCGCATCCCAGCGAAAATCCGCCCGCGACACGCCGCGACAGCCCAGCGCCACATGCGCGCGCAGCGCCGCATCGCAGCAGGCGTCATACACCTCCGGCGGGCCCTCGGCGGGTAGCACATGGCGCGAGCCGCCCGGCTTGTATTTGGCGTCGTAATCATACCAGCCATCGGTGACGATATCCGTCACCCCGAGCGCACGGTCGCCCATCACCGTGACGGTGAGCTCGTGGCCGGGCACATAGGTCTCGACCATCACGCTTTCGGGCATCTCCGGGCCGAGCGCGGGCGGCGCGTTGGCCCCCTCGGGCACGATATGGATGCCGACGGAGGAGCCTTCGTTGTTGGGCTTGACGACATAGGGCGGGGCCATGACGTGGCGCGCCTGCACATCCGCCGCATCGGCAATGAGGCTCTCGACGACGGGCAGCCCGGCGGCGGCGAAGACCTGCTTGGCGCGGGCCTTGTCCATCGCGAGCGCCGAGGCGAGCACGCCGGAATGCGTATAGGGGATGCGCAGCCATTCGAGCAGGCCCTGCACGCAGCCATCCTCGCCCCAGCGGCCATGCAGCGCGTTGAAGACGAGATCGGGGGCAACCTCGATCAGCCGCGCGGGCAGGTCCGCCCCCGCGTCGATCCCGATGACCTCGTATGTTTCGCCCCGGAGCGCCTCGGCGCATGCGCTGCCCGATACGAGCGAAACCTCCCGCTCCGCGGAAAGTCCGCCCTTGAGGACGGCGACTCTGGGGGCTGCCCTGCTCGACATGCCCGTTCTCTGCCCTTTGGGACCTTTTCGGCCCGTTCGTTATCCAGCGGCCGGTTTTCCGATCCGCCTGACTTCCCAGTGTAGCGAAAGACCGCTGTTTTGGAAAACCCTTTTTCGCACCTCCTCGCCGAGCCCCTCGAGATCGGCCGCCGAGGCGCCGCCGGCATTCACCAGAAAGTTGGGATGCTTCTCGGACATGACCGCGCCGCCGCGCCGCGCGCCGCGCATCCCGGCCTCGTCGATCACCTTCCAGGCCTTGAGCGCGTGATCCTCGCCCTCGGCCCCCGTCGAGGAATGGCCGGCGGGGTTGCGAAAGGTCGAGCCCGCGCTGCGTTCCTTCGTGGGCTGCGTGGCGTCGCGCCGCGCGAGGGCGGCGGTCATCTTCGCCTCGATGGCGGCGGGGTCGCCGACGGGCGCCGTGAACACCGCGCCGGTGATCACCCAGCCCTCGGGCAGCTCCGAATGCCGGTACCCAAGCCGCAGATCGGCGGCGGGGATGGTGACGACGCGCCCGTCGCGGGTCACCGCCTCGATCTCGACGAGGTGATCGGCGACATAGCTGCCGTAACACCCCGCATTCATCCGCACCGCGCCGCCGATGGCGCCGGGGATGGTGCGCAGGAAGCCCAGATCGCGCCCCGCCGCCGCGGCCGTCTTCGCGACATGCGCATCGAGCGCGGCGGCCCCCGCGATGACCCGCTCGCCCGCGATCTCGATGGCGTTGAAGCCACGCCCGAGCCGGATCACCACCCCGTCGATGCCCCCGTCGCGCACGATCAGGTTCGATCCCACCCCCATCGGGAAGACGGGCGTATCCGCGGGCAGCGCCCCGAGGAAGGCGGCGAGATCGTCGCGGTCGGCGGGCTGAAACAGCCACTCCGCCGGCCCGCCGACGCGCAGCCAGGTCAGATCGGCCATCGCCCGCCCCGGCGTCAGCCGCCCGCGCACAGGGGGCATCTCAGGCATCATTGCCCCGGTAGAGCCAGCGCGCGATGAACCGCCCGGCAAACGCCCCGATCACCAGCGGCACGACCACCACGAGCGCGAAGCCCACATAGCCCGGCCCGTCGAGCAGCCCGAAGCCGAAGATCACCCCGACGAGCCCGCCGATGAGCACCACCAGCACCGCGCCCACCACCCAAAGCGACGGCGCGATCCCGAAGCGCAGCTTGCCGCGCACGATCCAGTAGCCGATCCCGGCCCCGATCAGCGCGCTGAGGATGATGACGAGGATCAT
>PUKW01000112.1 GCA_003550665.1 Paracoccaceae bacterium
GAGGCGACCGAAGGTTTCCTGCTCAATCACCTGATGCACGAGTTGCTGCCGCCGCGCGGCGACGGGCACCGCTTTGCCAACAGCGACCCGGTCACCGGGCAGGCGGCGTGGTTCGACCTGCGCGTGCGGCTCGAGCCCGCGCCGGCGGGGCCCGAGCCGCGCGCGGCGCAGGCCTCGCCGGTGGGGCAGGGCGCGGGCACGGTCCGCTTCGGCAAGGAGGGCGCATGACGGATCTGCCGACGAGCGCCGGGCGCAAGCTCGGTCTCGTGATTGACCTCGACATCTGCGTGGGCTGTCATGCCTGCGTGACCTCCTGCAAGGAGTGGAACAGCCAGGGCTACGGGGCGCCGCTCGCCGATGTCGACGCTTACGGCGCTGCGCCCGAGGGTGCCTTTCTCAACCGGGTCCATTCCTTCGAGGTCACGCCCGAGAACGCGCCGCCGCAGCTCGTGCATTTCCCGCGCTCCTGCCTGCATTGCGAGGATGCGCCCTGCGTGACGGTCTGCCCGACCGGGGCGAGCCACAAGCGCGCCGAGGACGGCATCGTGCTCGTGGAGGAATCGATGTGTATCGGCTGCGGGCTGTGCGCCTGGGCGTGCCCCTACGGGGCGCGCGAGATGGACCCGGCCGAGCAGGTGATGAAGAAATGCACGCTGTGCGTGGACCGGATCTATAACGAGAACCTGCCGCCCGAGGATCGCGAGCCGTCCTGCGTGCGCGCCTGCCCGACCGGGGCGCGGCATTTCGGCGATCTCGGCGACCCGTCCAGCGCCGTCTCGCAGCTCGTCGCTGCGCGCGAGGGGTTCGACCTGATGCCCGAGCAGGGGACGAAACCCGTCAACAAGTATCTGCCGCCGCGCGAAAAGGACCGGGCCACTGCCGCGCCGGCGCTGGAGCCGGTCGGCGGGGCAGGCGGCTTTCTCGGCTGGCTCGACCGCGCGCTGTCGAGGCTCTGATGCACCCGGCCGGCTCGCTGATCATCTTCACGGTGCTGTCCGGGCTCGGCTTCGGGCTGCTGGCATTTCTGGGCGCGGGGATCGTGCGGCCCGTGGGTTGGGATGCGTTCGCCTGGTTCGCGGCGGGGTATGCCCTCGCGGGGGGCGGGTTGCTCGCGTCGGTGTTTCACCTGGGTCACCCGGAGCGCGCGCTTCTGGCCTTCACGCAGTGGCGCACGAGCTGGCTGTCGCGCGAGGCGGTGCTCGCGGCGGCGGCGCTGGGGGTGATGGCGCCGCATGCGGCGGGGTCGGTGTTCTTCGCGCAGCCGCTACCCGTCTTCGGCGCGATCGCGGCGCTGCTATGCCTTGCGACGGTGATCGCCACCTCGATGATCTATGCCACGATCCGCGCCGTGCCGCGCTGGCATCACTGGACGACGCCGGCAGTGTTTCTCGCCGCCGCGCTGGCGGGGGGTGCGCTGCTGGCGGGGCAGTTGCGGCTGGCGGGGGCGCTGTTCGCGGTGCTGGCGGTGGCGCTGGCGCTGCACTGGCAGGCGGGGGACTGGCGCTGGCGGGACGCGGAGTCGACGCCCGGCAGCGCGACCGGGCTCGGCCGGATCGGGCGCGTGCGGCTGTTCGAGCGCCCGCATACCGGCGCCAACTACATCACCCGCGAGATGGTGCATGTCGTGGGGCGCCGGCACAGCGCGAAGCTGCGGCTGATCGCGCTTCTGGGCGGGGCGATCCTGCCGGCGACGCTGCTGGCGCTGATGCCGCCGTCGCTGCTTGCGGCCGGGGCGGCGCTGGCGCTGCATCTGGCGGGGATGCTCGCGGCGCGCTGGCTGTTCTTTGCCGAGGCCGAGCATGTCGTGGGGCTCTATTATGGCCGTTCATCCGCGTAAAAGCGCATCACGCCCACCGCCACATCGGCGTCGAAAGCCCGCCCGATCGCGACGATCCCGATGCGGCGCAGCCGGCCGATATCGAGCGGTGCCGCGATGCGGTGCGGCGTGAAGGCGGCGAAGGGAAGTTCGACTCTGCGCCACTCCGGGCCGGCGACGAAACTGTGGCGATAGGATTGCCACGGGCGCGCGATGTCCGGGGTGCGCAGATGCAGGTTGTAGCTGGCGCCGTTGCCGATCACGTCGAGCGCGATGCCGTGCCAGCCGCGCGCATCCACCGCCGTGCCATCGGGCGCGAGATCGCGCGCGATCTGCACGAACCCGCCATCATTCTCCAGACGGACCGCGCCGCGAAGCCGCACCGCGGGGCGCCCGGCGACAGTCTCGCGGCGCACACTGCCGTCGGAGACACCGCCCATCACCCCGTCCGAGATGAGCCGCCAGGCGGGCGGCGTCTCGCGGGCGGGATCGAAGATCAGCGCGTCGTCGGGACCGGGCATCGGGCGGTTGCTCCTGCTGGCATCTGCTTTGCAGCATAGCGCCCCATCGTGCCGCGTCAGCCCCGAGTGGCCGCCGCCATGCCTACCCGTGACTAGCAAGGAGATACGATAACCCACGCAGGCGGCAGCCTCATTTATTCTGCACAAGGTTTCCCCGGATCGCCCTAACACAGGTTATCCCGGGCGCCGATTTGCGCGCATCATCGCGCAAGGACATCGGCTTGACCTCGATCAAGACCTTGCACAGCGTCGACGGGTAACGTGCGCATGCAGCCGCGCCCCTTACCCGGCGCGCAGGACTGGAGGGACCCGAAAGTGAGCGATCGCGACGACACCCCGCGCCCCGATGACGACTTCACGAGCGAGCCGCCCGAACTCGGCCTGCCGCTGGGAGAGTGGGATCGTTACAGCACGCAGAGCCTCGACCGGGCCGCCAAGGCGCATCTCGCGCGCTTCACCTGCGGCGTGACGCCGTTCGGGCTGTCGGCGAAGATAGTCAACTGGTGGCTGCATCTCGCCGGATCCCCCGGCAAGCAGCTGCAGCTGAGCGAAAAGGCCGCGCGCAAGGCAATCCGGCTCGCGGTGCATGCCGCGCAAACGGCCGGCTCCGTTGATGACGCGCCATGCATCCGCCCGCTGCCGCATGACCGGCGCTTCGCCGATCCGGGCTGGGCGCGCTGGCCCTACAACCTGATCTATCAGAACTTTCTGCTCACGCAGCAATGGTGGTACAACGCCACCAACGATGTCGATGGACTGTCGCCGCGCGAGGAGGCGGTGGTCTCCTTCGTCGCGCGCCAGCTGCTCGATACGGTTTCGCCCTCGAATTTCGTCGCCACCAACCCGGAACTCGCGCGCGTCACGCGCGAGCGGGGCGGCACCAACCTGGCGCGCGGGTTGCAACACTTCCTCGAGGACTGGCAGCGCAGCGTGTCGGGCAAGCCGCCCCCCGGCGCAGAGGACTACCGGCCGGGGCGTCACGTTGCCGTCACCGAAGGGCAGGTCGTGTTTCGCACGCATCTGCTCGAACTGATCCAGTACAGCCCGAAGACCGAAACCGTCGCCGCCGAGCCGATCCTGCTCACGCCGGCCTGGATCATGAAATACTATATCCTCGATCTGTCGCCGGAGAACTCGCTCGTGAAGTATCTGGTCGAGCAGGGCTTCACGGTGTTCATGATCTCCTGGCGCAATCCGGATGCGCAGGATCGCGATCAGGGGATGGCGCAATACCTTGCCGCGCAGCGCGCCGCGATCGAAGCCGTTGCCGCGATCGTGCCTGAGCGGCGCATCCATGCCATCGGATATTGCCTCGGCGGCACGCTGCTGGCCACGCAGGCCGCGGCGATGGCGCGCGACGGGGATGACCGGCTCGCCACGCTGACGCTGTTCGCGACGCAGACCGATTTCGCCGAACCCGGCGAGCTGCAGCTCTTCATCAGCGAGAGCGAGGTCTCCTTTCTCGAGAACATGATGTGGGACCAGGGTTATCTCGACACAACGCAGATGGCGGGGGCGTTTCAGCTGCTGCGCTCGCACGATCTGATCTGGTCGCGCTTCACGCGCGCGTATCTCCTCGGCGAGCGCGCGCCGATGTTCGATCTGATGGCCTGGAACGCCGACGCCACGCGCATGCCCTACCGGATGCACAGCGATTACCTGCGCGACTTCTTTCTCGACAACAAGCTCGCGCATGGGCAGTACGGTGTCGGTGACGCCCCGGTGGCGCTGCGCGACATCAACGTCCCGATGTTCTGCGTCTCGACGACGGGCGATCACATCGCGCCGTGGCATTCGGTCTACAAGCTGCACCTGATGACCGACACGGAGCTGACCTTCGTGCTCGCGACGGGCGGGCACAATGCCGGCATCGTCAGCGAGCCGGGCCGCGCGGGGCGCCGCTTCAGCATCCGCACACGGCAGCCCGGCGAGAATTACACGCCACCGGAGAGCTGGCGCGAGGAGGCACCGGCGCGCGACGGGTCGTGGTGGCCGGAACTCGTGGCGTGGCTGCAGGCCCGCTCGACGGCGGCGGCGAAACCGCCGAAGATGGGGGCCGGGCGCGGACCCTACCGCGCCCGCGGCCCGGCCCCCGGAAGCTACGTCCTGCAGCGCTGAGCCGGCTCAGGCCTTGCCGGATCCCGTCTTGCTCTCGGCGGCCGCGCCGTTCGCCGCTGCGAGATGCGCGCCACAGCGCGCCATCACATCGGCGCATTCTTGCGCGTCCTTCGTGAGCCGTTCGGCGGAATGGGCATACCATCCGCCGATCGCCTGCGAGGCTGCGGCATAGTCGGTCGGGTCGCGTGCGAGGGTTGCGGCGGCTTCGGCGGCGCTGCGGGCGGCCTCGTGGCGCCGCTCAAACCAGTGCAGCACGAAGCGCTCGGTCTCCGACAGGATCTGGTCCTGCGACTCGAGCATGGCCTTCGTCATGGGCATCATCGCCGCAGGCCCGCCCGCGGCGGGCGCGGTCCAGAGCTGGGCGAAAAAGCGCGTCATCTGTTCGGTCGGTTCGGTGGTCATGGTACCTCCATCGCGCGGTGGCGAGTCGCCCGCACCGGTGCATGATTGCGCAAACAGGGCTGGCGCGCGTTGATCCGGATCAAGCCCGCGCGCGAACCGGCGGACCGCATCGCGCCCCGCGTGTGCGAGCGCTTTTTCGTCTCATCCTTCGCGCGAATGCTGTAGGATGCAGGATATGGTCAACATTGCCCGCCACGGACGGGAAACGTCATGTTGGAACGCAAGACATGTCGCGGGGCGGAGAGCGCAGCGCAGCGCACGGGCTTTCGCGTCGGATGCAGCCTGAAGACATGCCTGCGAAGCGCGGCGGACCCTGCGCGGCGCGTCCCCGCCGGCGCGCATTTCGTCCATGAGGGCGCGCAGGCGGCGCCGTGCTACTGGCTGGAGTCGGGCTGGGCGGTGCTTTTCAAGACGTTGCAGGACGGGCGCGATCAGATCATCGATATCCATCTCGCCGGTGATCTTGTCCAGCCGCTCGCGGCCGACGGGCTGACGGCGAGTGGTGGGCTCCAGGCGCTCACGCCCTGTGTCGTCTCCGCGATCCACGCGTCGCGCTGGGAGCGGTTGCGCGCGGGCTGCAAGCCGGTGCGCGACGCCTGCGATGTCCAGGCCGCGGCCGTCAGCGCACGCCGGGGCGAGCGGATGCTGCGGCTCGGGCGCGGCAGCGCGGCGATGCGCCTCGCCTATCTGCTGCTCGAGTTGCATCTTCGGCTCGGCGCTGGCGCGGCCGCGCCGCCGAGAGCCTTTCACCTGCCGATGACGCAGCGCCAGATCGGCGATGCTGCCGGGCTGTGTTCGGTGCATGTATCGCGTGTTTTCAGTCAGTTCAATCGTGACGGGGTGATGACGACACGCGATCACACCGATGTCGAGCTGCGCGATATCGGGCGGCTGTGCGCGCATGCCGGTGTCGAGATCGCGGCGCTGCGCCGGGCGATCATCCTGCCGCAGTGACCCGGTCGCGGACGAATCAGGGCCTGCCCGCGCCGCCACGTCGCGCCGATCGGCGGGATCCGGTCCGCGGGAATGGGGGGTGGCATCCGGCCACGGATCGTGCGAGAAATATTATGTCACGACGCGGCCGGATTGCGCATTAAACTTGATTTCGATTAAAGACAGGCGCCAGACTGGCGCCTAGGGTTTCGAACTTCGGCGCCATGTGGGGACGTGGCGACGGGCACGATCAGGGGGAGATCGATTCATGGCTCATTACGTTCCGGCCGCCGGATTCCGGCGGAGGTTGTCCGCGCGCGCGGCTGCGCCAGTGATAAGCGTCCTGCGCCCGGCGCGCGCGATCAGCGCCGAGGCGACGCGGCAGCGATGCCTGCCATGCGCGACGGTGCAGGATGTTGCGAACAGGCTCGGCCCGATGCCGGAGGCGACGCTGCGCTGCCTGATCGATCTGGGCCTCAATAATGGCGAAATCGCGCGCTATGTCGGGGTTGACGTCGGCGCCGTGCTGCGCTTGCGGCGCGAATTCGGGCTGGGGCTCGGAACGCTGGAGCTGCCGGACGGCGCCGGCAGCGGCGATGTGCGGGTCGCCATGTGAGATCGGCCGGGGCGCCGCGCCGCGCCCCGTCAGCCGCGCCGGCCCATCTCGGCGGCCACGTCGAGCATGCGGTTGGCGAAGCCCCATTCATTGTCGTACCAGCTCAGGATCCGCACCATTCCGCCCTCGGTGACCCGCGTCTGGTCGAGCGCGAAGACCGACGAGGCGGGATCGTGGTTGAAGTCCATCGACACCAGCGGCGCGTCGCACAGGCCCAGAACCCCGGCCATTTCGCCCTGTGCGGCGGCGCGGATTGCGGCGTTGACGCTCTCGGCGCTGGCCGGGCTGCGCGGCATGAAGCACAGATCCACTGCCGAGACGTTCGGCGTCGGCACCCGGATCGCGGAGCCGTCGAGCCGGCCGGCGAGCTGCGGCAGCACCAGCCCCACCGCCGCCGCTGCGCCCGTCGAGGTCGGGATGATGTTGAGCGCGGCGGCGCGGGCGCGGTAGAGGTCCTTGTGCATCGTGTCGAGCGTCGGCTGGTCGCCGGTATAGGCATGGATCGTGGTCATGTAGCCGGTCTCGATGCCGAATGCCGCATCCAGCACCTTCGCCACCGGCGCCAGACAGTTGGTCGTGCAGGAGCCGTTCGACACGACGCGATCCTGCGCGGTGAGCGTGGCCTCGTTGACGCCGAACACCACGGTGCGATCCGCCCCCTTCGCCGGCGCCGAGACAAGCACCCGGCCGGCGCCGTTCTCGAGATGGCGCGCCGCCGCGTCGCGGTCGGTAAAGACGCCGGTGCATTCGAGCACCACATCCACATCCCGCCAGGGCAGCGCCTCCGGTTCGCGCTCGGCGGTCATGCGGATGGAGCGGCCGTCGCAAACGAGCCGGTCGCCGTGCAGCTCGACCGGCTCGCGCAGGCGCCCATGCACGCTGTCGAAGCGCAGCAGGTGGGCGTTGGTTTCCGGCGGCGCGAGATCGTTGATCGCGACGACCTCGATGTCGCGGCGCCCTGTCTCGACGAGGGCGCGCAACGCGCAGCGCCCGATCCGTCCGAAGCCGTTGATTGCGACGCTGATCGTCATGGCTTTCCCTTTCGCTTCGTCCTGGGCCTTTTTAGCGCTAACAGGGCGGCGGATCAAAGGCCCCGGCCGTGCCGCGCGGTCAGGGTGCGGTGGCCGCGGGAGTGCTGTGCTGCGCCGTGAACCAGTCGTCGATCGCGGCGAGTTGGTCCGGCGCGAGGCGAAGCCCGAGCTTGGTGCGCCGCCACGCGACGTCGTCGCCGCAGCGCGCGTATTCGCGCGTCATCAACCAGCGCAGCTCGGCCTCGGTGAGGGTGGCGCCGAAGTCCCGGCCGAGGTCGCCGGCCGAGTCCGCCCCCTCGAGAATCCGCCAGGCATCCGTGCCGTAAGCGCGGATCAGCCGCCGCGCCCAGCGCTCCGACAGGAACGCATGATCGGCGCGCAGCCGCCCGGGCATGTTGGCCGCCTCGGCCACCGCGAAATCCCCGCCCGGCAGCGCCGCGCCCGCCGTCCAGGCGCTCCCCGCCGCCGGAAAATGCGGCGCGAGCCGCGCGAGCGCGGCCTCCGCGAGGCGGCGATAGGTGGTGATCTTGCCGCCGAAAACGTTCAGCAGCGGCGCGCCGTCATCGTCGAGCGACAGGACATAGTCGCGCGTCGCCGCGGTCGCCGATTTCGCCCCGTCATCATAGAGCGGGCGCACCCCGGAATAGGTCCAGACGATGTCATCGCGTCCGATCGACTCCTTGAAGTACTGATTTGCAAAGTCGCAAAGGTAGTCCTGCTCGGCCTCGGTGCAGACCGCGTCGGTCGCGGTGCCGTGGTGTTCCTGATCGGTGGTGCCGATCAGGGTAAAATCGGTCTCGTAGGGGATGGCGAAGATGATGCGCCCATCCGTGCCCTGCAGGAAATAGCTGCGATCGTGATCGAAGAGCTTTCGGGTGACGATATGCGAGCCGCGCACGAGGCGCACGCGCTCAGTCGACGCGGTACTCAGCCGGTCGGCGATGATCTCGCCGACCCAGGGACCGCCCGCGTTGACGAGCGCGCGGGCGTGCAGGGTCCGCTCCGCCCCGTCCGCACCGCGCAGCGTGACCTCCCAGAGCCCCTTGGCCCGCCGCGCCGCGACGACCTCCGTGCGTGTCAGGATCCGCGCGCCGCGCGCCTCGGCGTCGCGCGCGTTGAGCACCACGAGCCGCGAATCCTCGACCCAGCAATCGGAATACTCGAAGGCGCGCTCGAACTGCGCGCGCAGCGGCGCGCCGGCCGGGTCGTGGCGCAGATCGAGGCTGCGCGTCGCGGGCAGGATCTTGCGGCCGCCGAGGCCGTCATACAGGAGCAATCCCAGCCGGATCAGCCAGGCCGGCCGCCGCCCCCGCAACCACGGCATCAGCCGCGCGAGCAGCCGCGACGTCGGCGTGTCGTTCTCGAAGCGCATCGCGTGGTGATGGGGCAGCACGAAGCGCATCGGCCAGGCGATATGCGGCATCGCCCGCAGCAATGTCTCGCGCTCGACCAATGCTTCGCGCACGAGCCGGAATTCGAAATACTCGAGATACCGCAGCCCGCCATGGAACAGCTTGGTCGACGCCGAGGAGGTCGCCTGAGCCAGATCGCCGCGCTCTGCGAGGATCACCTTCAGCCCGCGCCCCGCCGCATCGCGCGCGATTCCGCAGCCGTTGATGCCGCCACCGATCACGAACAGATCGGCCACTCGGTCTGTGCGCGGCGTTGTCATGTTGCCGAGTCCCTTGATGCCGGGCCGGGAGCGTCCGACACTGCCCGGCGCGAGTCAATCTCATATTTCGCTTCCTTTCGCTCATGTTTGTTTCGGGAATAGTGTCACGGGCGATCTGGCACGACCCGGGCGCATTCACAGCGCCTTGAAGCCTGCGATGCCCGGGCTCGGGACCCGTTGCCTCGAGCCGGGGCGCGTTGCGGAAGGGCGGGAGCCGGCATGGCGCTCATTGAGCATGCGACGTCAGAAGGAAGGCAGGCTGTGCGTGCGAGCTGATGAACGCGGCGCGTTCTAGATCAGCGTGCCGACCCAGACCCCGACGCCGGTGAGCGCGGCGCCGAGCGCGACATAGGCCGCGGGCCCGAGGCGCGAGGGGCGCATCTGCTCGGGTTCGGCGCGGCCGCGACCGATGAGCGCATCCTCGACCATCTGCGGCAGGCGCGGCCCGAAGCGCGACAGCACCCGCGCCGTGTGCACCAGATCGCGCAGCGCCGCGCGGGGCCCGACATTCTCCTCGACATATTCCTCGACGACGGGCTGGGCGACCTCCCAGATATTGATCTGCGGGTTGAGCGAGCGCGCCACCCCCTCGACCACGACCATGGTGCGCTGCAGCAGGATCAGCTCGGTGCGGGTCTGCATGCCGAACCGCTCGGTGACCTGGAAGAGATACTGCAAGAGCCGCGCCATGGAGATGCCCGAGGCGTCCATGCCGAAGATCGGCTCGCCCACCGAGCGCAGCGCACGGGCGAATTCGTCGATGTCCTGGTCGGGCGGCACGTAGCCGGCCTCGAAATGCACCTCCGCGACGCGGCGGTAATCCTTGCGGATGAAGCCGAACAGGATCTCGGCATAGACGCGGCGGGTATAGGCGTCGATCCGGCCCATGATCCCGAAATCAAGCGCAATCAGATCGCCGTTCGCCGCGACCTTGAGATTGCCCTGATGCATGTCGGCGTGGAAATAGCCGTCGCGCAGCGCGTGGCGCAGGAACAGCTGCAACACCCGGTCGCCTAGAAGCCGGCGATCATGCCCGGCCGCATCGAGTGCTGCGATGTCGCCCAGCGGCACACCCTCCGCCCAGTCGAGCGTCATCACATTGGCGCCGCAGAGCATCCAGCGCGGGCGCGGCACCCGGAAGGCCGGATCGCGCGCGGTGTTGTCGGCGAATTCGGCGGCCGCCGCGCTTTCGAGCCGCAGATCGAGCTCGCCCATCACCACGCTCTCGAAATGCGCGATCACGTCGGAGGGGCGCAGCCGCCGCGTTCCTGGCAGGAGGAACTCGATCAGCCCGGCGGCGAAATAGAACGCGTCGATGTCGCGGCGAAAGGCCTGGTGGATGCCCGGCCGCAGCACCTTCACCGCCACCTCGGCGCCCGAATCGGCCAGCCGCGCGTGATGCACCTGCGCGATGGAGGCGGCGGCGACCGGCTCGGAGAGATCGCGAAACATTGCGTCGAGCGGGCGGCCGAGCTCGCTCTCGATCATGCCCCTCGCGGTCGCGGTGTCGAAGGGCGGCAGCTTGTCCTGCAGCACGCGAAGCTGCGCGGCGAGCTCGTCGCCAACCACGTCGGGGCGCGTCGAGAGGATCTGGCCGAACTTGATATAGGCCGGACCCAGCGCGGTGAGCGCGCGCGTCAGCGGCGGCTGCGCGGGGTCGCCGGCATATCCCATCCAGGCGAACGGCCAGGCGAGCACCCGTGCCGCGAGCCGCAGCCGCGCCGGCGCGCCCATCGCCTCGAGCACCGCGCGCATCGCCCCGGTACGCTCGAAAGTGGCCCCGGTGCGGATCAGCCGCCAGATATTGTGCGGCCCGCGCATCTCAGATCTTCCAGGCCGAATGCAGCGCCGCGATGCCCATGCTCAGATTGCGGTATTTCACCAACTCGAAGCCCGCCGCGCCGATCATTTCGGCGAAACGGTCCTGATCCGGGAAGCGGCGGATCGATTCGACGAGATACTGGTAGCTGTCGCGGTCCCCAGCCACGGCCTTGCCCATGGCGGGGATGACATTGAAGCTGTAGCGGTCATAGGCCCATTGCAGCGCCGGGCTGGGCATCTGGCTGAATTCGAGCACCATGAGCCGCCCGCCGGGGCGCAGCACGCGGTGCGCCTCTTCGAGGGCCGCGTCGATGCGGGTCACGTTGCGGATGCCGAAGGCGATCGTGTAGCGGTCGAACTGCGCATCCGCGAAGGGCAGCGCCATAGCGTCGCCCGC